>JBHEMN010000161.1:0-18855 GCA_046262575.1 Jatrophihabitantaceae bacterium | reverse complement strand
CGCCGACAGCCCCGCCCACCCCCCCGCCGACCGCTCCGCCTGCCGAGACGCCCGAGACGAGCGCGCACGACGCGCCGCTCCGCACCTCGGTGTCGGACCCGAAGCATCCGCAGGGCTCAGCTGCCGATGCCGGGCCCGAGCCGGGCTCAACAGGGCCAGCGGGAGACTGACATGCCCCTGACCCCCGTACTTACCAAGCGCTTCGGCACCGACCAGCCGTGGAAGATCGAGAACTACGAACGGCTCGACGGTTACGCGGGGCTGCGCAAGGCACTGGGTATGGCGCCGGACGAGCTGATCGCGCTGGTCAAGGACGCCAATCTGCGTGGGCGCGGAGGCGCAGGTTTCCCGGCGGGCGTGAAGTGGCAATTCATACCGCAGGGCGACGGGAAGCCGCATTACGTCGTGGTCAACGCCGACGAGGGCGAACCAGGCACCTGCCGCGACCTGCCGCTGATGATGAACGACCCGCACTCGATGATCGAGGGCATCGTCATCGCTTGTTACGCCGTGCGCGCCGAGCGGGCGTTCATCTACATCCGCGGCGAGGCGGTACACGCAATCCGCCGGGTGACCGCGGCGGTCGAGCAGGCGCGGGCCGGCGGCTACCTCGGCACTGACATCCTGGGGAGCGGCTTCGACTGCGAGATCACCATCCACAACGGCGCCGGGGCCTACATCTGCGGCGAGGAAACCGCGCTGCTCGACTCGCTCGAGGGCAAGCGCGGCCAGCCGCGGCTCAAGCCGCCGTTCCCCGCGACGAACGGCCTCTACGATGCGCCGACCGTCGTCAACAACGTGGGCACGCTGGCCAGCGTGCCCTACATCGTCCTGGGCGGCGCCGACTGGTTCAAACAGATGGGCCCGGCCGGCTCGCCCGGTCCGTGCATGTACTCGCTCTCGGGCCGCGTGACGAACCCGGGCCAGTACGAGGCGCCGATGGGCAGCACCCTGCGCGAACTCCTCGACCTCGCTGGGGGCATGAGCCGCGGCCAGGAGCTCAAGTTCTGGACGCCAGGCGGCTCGTCGACGCCGATGTTCACCTCCGAGCATCTTGACACCCCGCTGGATTTCGACTCGGCCGCGCAGGCCGGCTCGATGAACGGCACGTCCGCACTCATGATCTTCGACGAGGGTGACTGCGTCGTGCGGGCCGTGAAAAAGTGGTGCGAGTTCTACCTGCACGAGTCGTGCGGCAAGTGCACGCCATGCCGCGAAGGCACCTACTGGTACGTCGCCATCTACGAGCGGCTGGAGGCCGGCGGCGGCACGGAGGAGGACATAGACACCCTGCTCGACCTGTCCGACAACATCCTGGGCCGCTCGTTCTGCGCCTTCGGAGACGGCGCCACCAGCCCGGTCAGCTCGTCCATCCAATACTTCCGCGAGGACTACCTCGCGCACGTCGCAGGCGACGGATGTCCCGTCCCGGGCGCACGGGCTCTGGTGGGGGCGCATCGATGACCACGATCGCCGCCAAGGAAGAGCTCGTCACGATCACCATCGACGGAATCGAGATCTCGGTCCCCAAGGGGACGCTGCTGATCCGCGCCGCCGAGCAGCTCGGCATCGCGATCCCGCGGTTCTGCGATCATCCGTTGCTCGAACCGGCCGGCGCCTGCCGCCAGTGCCTGGTCGAGATCCCGGACATGGGCAACGGCAAGGGCATGCCGAAGCCGGCTGCCTCGTGCACCACCACGGTCATGCCGGGCATGGTCGTGAAGACCCAGCTCACCTCGGTTGTGGCCGACAAGGCGCAGCAGGGCGTGATGGAGCTGCTGCTGATCAACCATCCGCTGGACTGCCCCATCTGCGACAAGGGCGGCGAGTGCCCGCTGCAGAACCAGGCCATGAGCAACGGTCGCGCGGACTCGCGTTTCCACGACCGCAAGCGCACTTTCCCCAAGCCCATCGCGATCTCGTCGAACGTGCTGCTCGACCGTGAGCGCTGCGTGCTCTGCCAGCGCTGCACCCGCTTCTCCGAGCAGATCGCCGGCGACCCGTTCATCGATCTGCTCGAACGCGGTGCCCACGAGCAGATCGGCACGTCCGCCGATGAGCCGTTCCAGTCCTACTTCTCCGGCAACACCGTGCAGATCTGCCCGGTGGGGGCCCTGACCGGCGCGTCCTACCGGTTCCGGGCCCGCCCGTTCGATCTGCTGTCCACCGATTCGGTGTGCGAGCACTGCTCGTCGGGCTGCGCGCAGCGCTCGGACTGGCGCCGCAGCAAAATCACCCACCGCCTCGCGGGCGATGACCCGCAGGTCAACGAGGAGTGGAATTGCGACAAGGGCCGCTGGTCGTTCCACTACGCCACCCAGGCTGATCGACTGCTCGCCCCGATGATGCGCGACGAGTCGGGCACGCTCGTCGAAACCAGCTGGCCCGAGGCGTTCGAGCGCGCGGCGGCTGGGCTGCGCGAGGCCGTCGACCGCGCCGGGGTCGGCGTACTGCCCGGCGGCCGCCTCACCGAGGAGGACGCCTACGCCTATGCCAAGTTCGCCCGCGTCGTCCTCGGTACCAATGACATCGACGCGCGCTCGCGTCCGGGCAGCGCCGAGGAGCTTGCGTTCCTCGCCGCGCACGTCGCCGGCAGCACGCCCGAGCACGTCTCCTACGCCTCGCTCGAGCAAGCACCTGCCGTGCTGCTGGTGGGATTCGAGCCAGAGGACGAGTCACCGATCGTCTTTCTACGGCTGCGAAAGTCCACCAGGCTGGGCCGGACCGTGGTCTGGTCCATCGCGCCGTTCGCGTCTCGGGGCCTGGCCAAGCTGGGCGGCACGCTCATCGCGACGGCGCCCGGCGCCGATGCGGGTGCGCTCAGTACCCTCGAAGACGCGGTCACCGAGGCCCTGTTGGCCGACGGTGCGCTCATCCTGGTCGGCGAACGGATGGCCTGCTCGCCCGGAGCACTCGACGCCGCTGCCGAGCTGGCTGCCCTAACCGGCGCCAAGCTGGCCTGGGTTCCCCGCCGCGCAGGCGAGCGCGGGGCCATCGACGCCGGTGCCCTGCCCAGCCTGCTGCCGGGTGGTCGTGCGGTCGCCGAAAGTGCGGCCCGCGCCGAGGTCGAGGCGGTCTGGGGCGCTGAGGTGCCCGCGCAGAACGGCCGTGACACCGACGCGATCTTGCGTGCAGCAGTCGACGGATCGCTCGCCGCGCTCGTCATCGGCGGCGTCGACCCCGGCGATCTTGCCGACCCCGCGCTGGCGGCGCAGGCCCTGGACCGCGTCGGCTTCATCGTCAGCCTGGAAATCCGCGCCAGTGCCGTCACCGCGCATGCCGACGTCGTACTGCCGGTGGCGCCGTGCGCCGAGAAGGCCGGCCGCTACGTCACGTGGGAGGGCCGGCGACGCCCGTTCGATCTCACGATTGCCAACACCGGCGCCCTGTCCGACGGACGTGTGCTGCACGCGCTCGCCGAAGAACTCGACGTGTCTCTCGGCTTGCCGAGCGTCGCTGCAGCGCGCGCGGAACTGGTGCGCCTGGCCCCCGGTGCGAACCGGGCTGCCGCACCGAGGACCCACGACGTCGTCGCCCCGCCGGCCAAGACCGCCCCCGGGCGCGGCGAGGCGCTACTGGCCACCTGGAGTGAACTGATCGATGCCGGCCGGATGCAGGACGGCGACGAGCACCTCGCCGGGACGGCCAAGCCGGCCCGTGCCCTGCTCAACGCCGCCACCGCGGCCGAGGTGGGCGTGGTCACCGGCGGCTCGGTCTCCGTCGCGACTGCACGCGGGACGCTCGTGCTGCCTGTCGTGATCGACGCACTGCCCGACCGGGTCGTGTGGCTGCCGACCAATGCGCGGGGCTGCGCGGTGCGCGCGACCCTCGGCGCGGTGTCGGGCGATATCGTCACGCTCACCAATGCCGATGCGCCGCCCGTCCTGGGCGCGGATCCCGACGCCGCGTCCGGAGGTGTGTCGTGAGCGCCGCTGTTCTTGCCGCGACTCAGAATCTGCCCGGCTTCGGCGATCAGCCGCTCTGGATCATCCTGATCAAGGTTCTCGGTGTCTTCGTCTTCCTCGTCGCCATGACGCTGTTCTCGATCGTGTTCGAGCGCAAGGTGGTGGGGCGGATGCAGAACCGCATCGGTCCCAACCGGGTCGGTCCGTGGGGCACGCTGCAGTCCCTCGCGGACGGCCTCAAGCTGGCGTTCAAGGAAGAGATCATCCCGGTGCTGGCTGACAAACCGGTCTACTTCCTCGCACCGATTCTGTCGGCGGTGCCGGCGTTCTTGGCGTTTTCGGTCATCCCGTTCGGTCCCGAGGTGTCGCTGTTCGGCCACCGGACGCCGCTTCAGCTCACCGACCTGCCCGTCGGCGTGCTCGTGGTGTTCGCCTGTTCGTCGCTGGGCGTGTACGGCATCGTGCTGTCGGGCTGGGCATCCGGGTCGACGTACCCGCTGCTCGGCGCCCTGCGTTCTGCGGCCCAGATGATCTCCTACGAGGTCGCCATGGGGCTGTCGATGGTCGCGGTCTTCCTGTACTCCGGGACGATGTCGACCTCGGGCATCGTAGCGGCGCAGTATCACACCTGGAACATCATTCCGCTGTTCGTGTCATTCGCGATCTACGCGATTGCGGTGGTGGGCGAGACCAACCGCGCCCCGTTCGACCTGGCCGAGGCAGAATCCGAACTCGTGGGCGGTTTCCACACCGAATACTCCTCGTTCAAGTTCGCGATGTTCTTCCTCGCCGAGTACATCAACATGGTCACCGTCTCGGCGTTGGCCACGACCCTTTTTCTCGGCGGCTGGCATGCGCCGTGGGGCGTTCACGCCATCTGGCACGGCGCCAACTCGGGCTGGTTCCCGGTGCTCTGGTTCGTGGGCAAGATCATCGCGATCATCTTCGTTTTCGTGTGGCTGCGCGGAACGCTGCCTCGCCTGCGCTACGACCAGTTCATGCACCTCGGTTGGAAGGTGCTCATCCCCGTCAACCTGGTGTGGATTCTCGCTGTCACCACCATCCACGTGCTGCGCGACCGCGACTGGCCGGCCTGGAAGGCGACCGCCATCCCGCTCTCGCTCGTGCTGCTGCTGGTCGTCCTTCCTGCGCTGACCATGTGGGAGGGCAATGCCGCGCGCCGGGCGGCCGAACGCGAGGAGGACGACGAAGCCGAAGCACTGCTGACGCCGACCTTCCCCACGCCGCCGATGGACCTCGTGGTGCCCGTCCCGAAGCGCCTCGCGCCGGCGGCGGTTCGGCGCACGCCTGCCGCAGAGCTCGGCACTGTGGAGGACTCCGATGGCTGAGTCACCATCGACCGAACCGACCGGCAGCCTCACCGGCTTCGCCAAGGGCTTCGGCCTGACGTTCGCGACGATGTTCAAGAAGGTCTACACGCAGCAGTACCCGTTCGACATCTACCCCACAGCACCGCGCTACCACGGCCGGCACGTCCTGAACCGGCACCCCGACGGCCTGGAGAAATGCGTCGGGTGCGAGCTGTGCGCCTGGGCCTGCCCGGCCGACGCAATATACGTCGAGGGCGGCGACAACACCGAGGAGCAGCGCTTCTCGCCGGGTGAACGCTATGGCGCCATCTACCAGATCAACTACCTGCGCTGCATCTTCTGTGGCCTGTGCGTCGAGGCGTGCCCGACCAGGTCGCTGACGATGAGCAACGAGTACGAGCTCGCCCTCGACAATCGCGAAGACCTCATCTACACCAAGGAGCAGCTCATGGCGCCGCTGCTGCCGGGCATGGAGGCACCGCCACACCCGATGCGGCTCGGCGAGGACGAGACGGACTACTACACGGTCGCGTCGCAGGACCCGCTGCAGCACGGTGCGCCGCAGAGTTCGGCCAACGTGGCCGGCGTGCCTATCACCGGCACCGCCATCGAGGTAGGGCGACACCACTCGTGACCCCGCCACCCCCCCGGCTTTGCCCCGCTGGGGCCCGTCCTCACGCCGAATCAGTGGTCCCGGGAGGGGCAAAGCCGAGCAGGGGGGGCGGTTCGGCATGAGTTCCGCGCTGCTGACCGCGGGCGAGCTCACCAGCGGCCAGGTGCCTCTCGGTGAGGCGATCGCGTTCTGGATCCTTGGGCCGATCTCGCTGGCTGGCGCTATCGGCATGGTGCTGCTGCGCAACGCCGTCCACTCGGCGCTCTCGCTCGTCGCCACGATGATGTCGCTGGGCACGTTCTATCTGATCGAGCAGGGCCCGTTCCTCGGCCTGGTGCAGATCATCGTGTACACCGGCGCGATCATGATCCTTTTCTTGTTCGTGCTGATGCTCATAGGCCGGGACTCCTCGGACTCCATCGTCGAGACGCTGCGCGGGCAACGCTGGGCGGCGGCCCTGTTCGGCGTTGGTTTCGCACTGCTCGTCGCACTGTCGGTGGGCCGTGCCTTCAAGGGCTCGAAGCCGGTCAACCTGGACAGCCCTGACACGAACGCGAACGGCCAGAACGTCAACGCGATCGCCAAGCTGCTGTTCACCAAGTACCTGTTCGCGTTCGAGCTCACCTCGGCGTTGCTGATCATCGCCGCTGTTGGCGCGATGGTGCTCGCGCACATCGAGCGAGAAGGCCCCAAGCCGACCCAGAAGTCGATCGCCCGCGAGCGCATCCGCTCCGGGCGACCGCAGCCCCTCCCCGGCCCGGGGGTGCTGTCGTCCGGCAACTCGATCGGTACCCCGGCGCTGCTGCCCGACGGGTCGATCTCGCACGAGTCGGTCATGGCCTCGACCCCCGGCGTCCGCGAACTGTCCGCGGCAGCCGAGCCGGTAGACCCCGACGAGGTGCGGCGATGACGCCCACCTATTACCTCGTGCTGTCCGCGGCGCTGTTCACGATCGGAGCGGTCGGGGTGCTGGTGCGCCGCAATGCCATCGTCGTGTTCATGTGCATCGAGCTGATGCTCAACGCGGTCAACCTCAGCCTGGTCACGTTCGCCCGCATCAACGGCAGCCTGGACGGCCAGATCATGGCGTTCTTCGTCATGGTGGTGGCCGCGGCGGAGGTCGTCATCGGACTGGCGATCATCATGTCCATCTTCCGCACCCGGAGGTCGGCGTCGGTTGACGACGCCAACCTCCTGAAGTACTAGGAGCGTCTCGCCCCATGACCACCGCCCACGGCATCCAGTCGGCAGCCTGGCTGCTGATCGCGCTGCCGATGCTGTCGGCGGCCGTGCTACTCGTCGCCGGCCGGCGGGCCGACAAGTGGGCGCACCTGGTGGGAGCCGCCGTCCCGGTCGTGCTGTTCAGCTACGCCATGGTGCTGTTCTTCTCGGTGAAGGGGCAGAGCAACCGCGAAATCAACCTGCACCTGTACTCCTGGATCCCGGTGGCCGGCTTCAAGGTCGACGTGGGCCTGCTGATCGACCCGCTGTCGATGGTGTTCGTGCTGCTGATCACCGGGGTCGGCTCGCTCATCCACATCTACGCCGTGGGGTACATGGCTCACGACGAGGGACGCCGTCGCTTCTTCGGCTACTTCAACTACTTCATCGCGGTGATGCTGCTGCTCGTTCTGGCCAACAGCTACCTCGCCCTCTATGTCGGCTGGGAGGGTGTGGGGCTTGCCTCCTACCTGCTGATCTCCTTCTACTACAGCCGCGACATCGCCGCGACGGCCGGCAACAAGGCGTTCTTCGCCAACCGGGTTGGCGACGTCGGTCTGTCGATCGCGATTATGATCATGTTCGCGTATGTCGGCAGCACGTCCTATGCCGACGTCCTGTACGCAAACACCCAACTGACCAACGGCGTGGCCACCGCGATCGGGTTCATGCTGCTGCTCGGCGCGTGCGGCAAGTCCGGCCAGTTCCCGCTGCAGACCTGGCTGCCCGACGCGATGGAGGGCCCCACCCCGGTGTCGGCGCTGATCCACGCGGCGACGATGGTCACCGCCGGGGTCTACCTGATCGCCCGCTCCGCGCCTGTCTTCGACGTCTCGCAGGCGGCCCGCACGGCGGTGGTGGTAGTCGGTGCGATCACCCTGCTGTACGGCTGCATCTGCGGCTGCGGGCAGGACGACCTCAAACGGGTGCTGGCCTATTCGACCGTCAGCCAGATCGGCTACATGTTCCTGGCCGTGGGGCTCGGCCCGGGCGTATACGCGATCGGCATCATCCACCTGGTCGGCCACGGCTTCTTCAAGGCCGCCCTGTTCCTGTCGGCCGGCTCGGTCATGCACGCGATGAACGACCGCATCGACATGCGCCGTTTCGGCGGCCTGTTCCGGGTCATGCCGATCACGTACGGCGTGTTCGTCTGTGGCTACCTCGCGATCATCGGCTTCCCACTCGCCACCGGCTTCTGGACCAAGGACAAGATCATCGAAGCCGCACTCGACAAGGGCGGCGCCTCGGGCTGGATCCTCGGCGGGTGCGCGCTGGCCGGCGCCGGGCTCACCGCCTTCTACATGACCCGCGCGCTCGTCATGACCTTCCACGGTGAGCGGCGCTGGGACGATGACGTCCATCCTCACGAGGCGCCGCGATCGATGACCTACCCGATGATCGCTCTGGGCGTCCTCTCGCTGGTCGGCGGTTACCTGTTGATCTTCGGCGGCGGCCTGCAGCACTGGCTCACCCCGTCAGTCGGCCCCAGCATCGAGGAGGGTGTGCACACCGTGTCGAAGCTCGTGCTGACCGCGATCACGCTCGTCGTCGTCGCCCTCGGCGTGCTCGGCGGCTGGGTGGCCTTCGGCCGCAAGCCCATCCCCGTCCGGCGGCCCGTGAGGGTATCGCCGCTCACGACGGCCGCACGCCGAAATATCTATGCCGACGCCTTCAACGAGGTAGTGCTGCAGCGGCCCGGACAATGGCTGAGCCGGGCGTTGGTCTACTTCGACAACCGCGGTGTCGACGGTGCCGTCACCGGACTGGCCGCGGGTTTCGGCGGCGGCTCGGCCAGGTTGAAACGCAGCCAGACGGGTTTTGTACGCAGCTACGCGCTGTCGATGCTCGGCGGCACCATCGCGGTTGTCGCGGTTCTGCTCGCGGCGAGGTACCAGTAATGCACAACCCGGCCCTGTTCATCCTGGTGCTGATCCCGCTGGTCGGCGCGCTCGTGGTTTTCTCGCTCAAACAGGAGCAGGCCAAGCTGGCCAAGCAAATTAGCCTCGCCGTGTCGCTGGTCGTCGTCGTCTACACCGCCGCCGTCGGCTTCGCGTTCCACACCGGAGCGCACGCGCAACGCTTCCAGTTCCGCGGCAGTTGGACCTGGATCAAGACGTTCAACGTGCAGATTGCCGTCGGTGTCGACGGCATCGCGCTCGTCCTGGTCGCCATGGCGGTCGTGCTGGTACCGGCGGTCGTGCTCGCCTCGTGGAACGCCTTCGACAGCCGGTCGGGAGCCGAGGAGATCGCGACGCGGGGCGCGAAGCAGCGCAGCGTCAAGAACTACTTCGCCCTGTTGTTGCTGCTCGAGTTCTTCATGATCGGCGTATTCACGGCCACGGACATCTTCCTGTTCTACGTGTTCTTCGAGGCGATGCTCGTCCCGATGTACTTCATCATCGGCAGCTTCGGCGGACCCCGGCGCCAGTATGCGGCGATGAAGTTCTTCCTGTACTCCCTCGTCGGTGGCCTGCTCATGCTTGCCTCGGTGATCGGTCTGTACGTCACGACGGGCTCGCGCTCGTTCGCGATCACGGAACTGATCGGCAAGGTGCCCGACGGGGCAACCCAGAAGTGGCTCTTCCTCGGGTTCTTCATAGCGTTCGCCATCAAGGCACCGCTCGTTCCGTTCCACACCTGGCTGCCCGATGCCGGCGCCGAGGCCCCGGCCGGTGGCGCGGCGCTGCTCGTCGGGGTTCTGGACAAGGTCGGCACGTTCGGCTTCCTGCGCTACTGCCTGCCGCTGTTCCCGGGTGCGTCGCGCTACTTCGCACCGACGATCCTGATCCTCTCGGTCATCGGCATCCTGTACGCGGCATTCCTGGCCATCGGCCAGCGCGACATGAAACGGCTGGTCGCCTACACCTCCGTGGCGCACTTCGGCTTCATCGGGTTGGGCATCTTCGCGTTCACCACCCAGGGCGGCACCGGCGCGGTGCTGTACATGGTCAACCACGGCCTGTCGACGGGAGCGCTGTTCATCGTCGTCGGCCTGCTGATCGCACGCGGCAAGAGCCGCAACGTCGATGATTACGGCGGCGCGGCGAAGGTGACGCCCATCCTCGCGGGCCTGTTCCTGCTCACCGGACTGTCAGCGCTGGCGTTGCCGGGCATGAGTACCTTCGTCAGCGAGTTCCTGGTCCTGGTCGGCACGTTCACGCGGCACAAGGGGCTGGCAGTGCTGGCCACGACCGGCATCGTCCTGGCGGCGATCTACGTCCTCTACCTCTACCAGCGCACGTTCCAAGGACGGGTGAGTGAACGGGTCGCCAAGTTCTGCGACCTCAACGTCCGTGAGACTCTCGCAGTCGCGCCGCTGATCGCCCTGATCATCGTTCTGGGTGTCTACCCCAAGCCGATCCTCGACGTGATCAACCCCGCGGTGAAAGCGACGCTGCACGACGTGCACCAGAGCGACCCGACACCCGATGTCGGCACCGCGCTCGGAGGCGTCAAGTGAGCCGGCTGCTGTTGGCCGAGACGGCGACGATTCACGCGCCCTCGGTCTCCTACCACGCGCTGGCACCGATCTTGATCGTGCTCGGTGCGGCGATGCTCGGGATCCTGGCCGAGGCTCTTGTCCCGGTCGCGGACCGGTACACGGTGCAGATGGGCATCACGGTGGGCGGGCTCGCTGCCGCGCTGCTCGCCGTCGGACTGCTGCACGGCACCGCGGAGACGACCGTGGGCGGGGCGCTCGCGATTGATGGCACGGGCCTGTTTATCCAGGGTTCGGTCCTGGTGCTCGCCGTCATGTCGGTGCTGCTCATCGCTGAGCGCAGCGTCGATGTCGGCAGCGCCATCGTCGCGTCGGCAGCCGTGGCGGTCGGATCGCCGACCGACCGGCGCCTGGCACGCACCGACCGCATCCAGACCGAGGTGTTCCCCCTCCTGCTGTTCGCCGTGTCGGGCATGTTGATCTTCCCGATCTCGAACAACCTGCTGCTGATGTTCGTGGCCCTGGAGGTGCTGTCCCTGCCGCTGTACCTGATGGCCGGCCTGTCCCGCCGTCGTCGCCTGCTGTCGCAAGAAGCGGCGCTGAAGTATTTTCTGCTCGGCGCGTTCGCGTCGGCCTTCTTCCTCTACGGGCTCGCCCTGCTCTACGGCTACGCGAATTCGGTCGACCTGCCGGTGATCCTCAGCGCGTCGAAGGGGTCCGCCAAGTCCGACGTGCTGCTCTTCGTCGGGCTGGCGCTGCTGCTCGTCGGGCTGCTGTTCAAGGCGGGCATCGCGCCGTTCCACAGCTGGACCCCCGACGTCTATCAAGGTTCACCGACGCCGGTGACGGCGTTCATGTCCTCGTGCACGAAGATCGCGGCGTTCGGTGCGATCCTGCGGGTGCTCTACGTCGGATTCAATGCCACGGCGTGGAACTGGCGCCCGATCGTGTGGGCGGTGGCCATCGCGTCCATGGCGGTGGGCGCGATCTTCGGACTGACCCAGACCGACCTGAAGCGCGTGCTGGCGTACTCCTCGATCGCGCACGCCGGCTTCATCCTGGTGGGCCTGGTGGCGCTGAGCAAGGACGGGATCGCCAGCGTGCTGTTCTACGTTCTCACCTACGGCTTTTCGACGATGGCCGCATTCGGCGTTCTCATGCTCGTCCGGGATGCCGACGGCGAGGCGACTCACCTGGCGCAGTGGTCCGGGCTCGGCCGCAAGAGCCCGTTCGTGGCGACGGTGATGACCGTGCTGATGATGTCGATGGCCGGCATCCCGCTGACATCGGGCTTCATCGCGAAGTTCGACGTCTTCCGTGCGGCGTTCCACGTAGCCGCACCACTCGTGGTGATGGCGCTGGTCTTCTCGGCTGTGGCGGCGTTCTACTACCTCCGTATCGTGGTGCTCATGTTCTTCGCCGAACCTCCGGAGAACGGGCCGACGATCGCCATCCCGGGCTGGTCGACCGCGGTCGCGCTGACCTTCGGCGTAGTGGTTACCGTTGTGCTCGGCATCTTCCCCCAGCCCATCCTCGACCTGGCGGCGAAGGCCGCGACGCTCGTCGGGTGAGTCGCACCGCCCTCGGCGTCGAGTTCGCGGATGCCGCGCTCGAGACGTCGGTACGTGCCGGGCTGGACGCGATCGAGTCGGCGCTGCGGCAGGCGGTCCAGGCCGAGGACGATTTCGTGGCCGGTGCCGCACGCTACCTCGTCGACGCCGGTGGCAAGCGATTCCGCCCGTTGGTGAGCGTGCTCAGCGCGCATTTCGGCGACCCGTCGCGGGCCGAGATCGTGCCGGCGGCGGTCGTCGTCGAGTTGACCCACCTCGCGACGCTGTATCACGACGACGTGATGGACGAGGCGGCGGTGCGGCGCGGTGCGACATCGGCGAATGCCCGCTGGGACAACACGGTCGCGATCCTGACCGGCGACTTCTTGTTCTCTCGCGCGTCCAACCTGCTGGCCGACCTCGGTCCGCACGCGGTGCGAGTGCAGGCTCGCACGTTCGAGCGGCTGGTCACCGGTCAGATCCGCGAGACCGTGGGTCCGCGCGACGGCGTCGACGCCATCGAGCACTACCTGTCGGTGTTGGTGGACAAGACCGGCTCGCTCATCGCCACGGCGGCGGAGTTCGGCGCCTACTTCGCGGGTGCCGAACCTGCGGTCGTCGAGAGTCTGCGGCGCTTCGGTGAGCAGATCGGGGTGGCCTTCCAGATCAGCGACGACATCCTGGACATCGCCTCCGAGTCGACCGAGTCCGGTAAGACGCCGGGGACCGACCTGCGCGAGGGGATCGCCACGCTGCCGGTGTTGTACGCGCTTCGCTCCGAGGATTCGGCGGGGGAGCGGCTGCGCGCGTTGGTGGCCCGCCCTCTGGACGTCCAGGCCCAGCACGCCGAGGCGCTGAGTCTGCTGCGCGCCTCCTCGGCGCTGGCCGAATCCCGCGCGACGCTGCAGATCTATGCCGACGCCGCACGCGCGATGCTCGTCGATCTGCCCGACGTGCCCGCCCGGGTGGCCCTGGCCACCCTCACCGACCTGGTGACCGCGCGCACCGGCTGACCCCGCCCTGCACCCCCTCGGTCGGCGTGGTAGGTGTCATGGGTGCGCACCCCCTTCGCCACCAGGGCCGAGGCCGGCCGTTTACTCGGCGACCGGCTCGTCGAGACCTATCACGTCACCGATCCCGTCGTGCTCGGGCTGCCGCGCGGCGGCGTGCCCGTGGCTGTCGCGGTGGCCAACGCGCTCGGGGCGCCGGTGGATGTGTTCGTGGTGCGCAAGCTCGGCGTCCCCGGGCAGCCGGAGTTGGCGTTCGGTGCGGTGGCCAGTGGCGGGGTGCGGGTGCTCAATCCTGGTGTGGTCGCGTCGGCTCGCCTCGACGAGGCAACGATCGAGCGGCTGACCGCGACGGCCGCGGCCGAGGTGGAGCGTCGCGAGCGGGCCTACCGGAGCACGGGGGCACCACCAGAGCTGCGCGGCCGTCGGGTGATCCTCGTCGACGACGGCATCGCCACGGGCGCCACTGCGCGCGCGGCCGTGGATGCGGTGCGTGCCCGCGGGGCGGCAGAGGTCGTCGTGGCCGCTCCGTGCGCGCCGGCGGAGGTGGTCAGGCAACTCGCTGCCTTCGTCGACCGGGTGATCGTGCTCGTCGCGGCGCGCAGGTTCGGCTCCGTCGGATCGTTCTACGACGACTTCGGCCAGCTGTCCGACACCGACGTCCAGGCAGCCCTTCGGCCACCCGCCGAGTAACGGCCGGCGGCGAGAAAGTGGGTCACCTCCGTGGGCACGTTCGGTAGTGCATTCCCCCAGCTGTCCGGCGCCGCACGTGCGCCCGCTGTGGGCCGTCGAGCGACCACTCAGCCGCCGGGCGCCAACGCGGGTGAGCGCAGGAGAAGTACGCGGTGGCCATCCTTGCCAACGACGTGCCAGTGCGGCTCTCGCGACAGGGCAGCGAACAGTGGTGCGGAGATCGGCCCCAGTGCACAACTCACTCCGGCAGCGTCTAGCTGCGCAATGGTGCCGGGCGGATTGGCCAGGATTCCCTCGACGGAGAGCAACAGCGTGCGTCCGTACATGTCATTGCGACCGTCCACGGACACTGCCACGTCGGGGCGGGCCAACATGACCGCTCCGCCCACGCTGTAATCGTTGACAAGCCGACAGTCATGAGCGAGGGCGGCTACCAGACCCGGACTAGCATTGCCAACACTCAGGCGGGCGAAGGATCGCGCGCGGGGCACCACGAACATGGCCAGTACGACGCAGCCCGCCGCGATCACTCGCTTGATGAAAGCTGGGCGTGCCGGGATCCGTCCGGCTGCGACGGCGAACTCCGGTACGGCGTACAGAAGCAGGAGCGGGCTGAACCTGACTGCCGATGCGGTCGCGACGCCGAGCACCGCGGTGATCGCGACGGTGTCGAATCGGCGCGCGCGGAAGGCGAGGCAGGCAGCGACAATCCCAACTGCGACGGCTACCAGGGCAAAGATCGGGCCCGTCCCGTGGATCCCCGCTGGTGCCCATTCGTTGATCAAGCCGGCCGAAGCACGCCGTACCTGATTGATGTTGGTCAATGGCGCAGTGCCGTATGGAGTGATCAGACAGCAGCCGGCAGCCAGGCTCACGACGGCCAGGAGCCGTGCCGCCGGCCGCGGTACGTCGCGGCCGGGACCGTCGCGGCCGAGCAGCAATCCGAGGCCACCGGCACCAAGGATGACAGGGCCCAGCACGGCTGAGGAGTGCAGATTAATCCAGAGAACCTGTAAGCCGCAGATTGCTGCAGTGGCTCCTGCCGCCCGCCGGCGGTCACCAGACAGCACCGAGCTCAAGAGCGGAGGGAGTGTGAAGATCATCAGGTATGCGACGAACTGCGGGCGCGGCTCGAGCGGCTCCATGATGAAATACCCGACGAGGAGGAAGACGAACGCGGTCCATCCGACATGTGCGCCGGCCCGCGCTGCCGCGCGCGCAACCAACAAGGCAAGGGCGAGGATGAGCAGAACGTCCAGCACGCCGATAGCGACGAGGCCGCCGAGCCGGTAGATGCCTGCGAGGAGGAGATCCCAGCCCCACGAGTTCGGGATCCACGATCGTCCTGCAGCGGTCCACGAATGCGTCGCAGTGTGCGGCAGTCGACCGCTGCTCAGCATGTCCAGTCCGGTGCGGGTGCCCCACAAGACGTCCGAATCACCCAACGGGAGCTCGGCCCGTCGGAGCCCGAGCAGGATCCCTATCGCGGCGACAGGCCACGTAGCGCGGGCGTATCGCCGCCAAGACGACGTAGTGGGCTGATCGGCTGCGCGAGCGATGGCGGGCGCTGCGATGGTCGCGCTCATTGTTCGCGTGCCGTGACGAGAGACGGGTCGTGACGACCATGGTCTCGCCGCAGACGCGGGATCGCTGCCAGGATCGACAGGCTCATCCAACCCGTCGTCACCAAAGGGGTCGCCAGGAGCATGGCCGGGGCAACCAGCCAGGGTCGGCTTGATCTTGCGCCGAAAACCGTCAAGGCAACCGCGCCGACCAGGCGCAGCGGTAGCAACCATTCGCTGCCGGACTTGTTCGCGAGCAAGAATCGAACCCATTCAAACCACAGGTTCGGGGCTAGCAGGAACGACGTGCCGGCAATGATGATCGTTGCCCCGAGCGACCACGCCAACGAACGCCATTCTCGACGGGTGGCGAACCAGACTGGGCCGAGTCCAAGGGTGAACTTGGTCAGTAGCGGCAAAGCCCATGCCGCTGGGCGGCGAGCACCGACAACCGCGACGACAGCCAGGAAGCCATAGATGTTGCCGACGACGATCTCGATCATGCAGAGGAAGAACATCGGCGGGCCCCATCGCCAGCCCAGCGGGGCGAGCAGCCACACGAACGCTGCGCTCTCCGCCACGGTCCACACGCTCAGGAAGCCGATCCAGGGAAGCTGCGCGATAGTCCCGATCAACATCGCGAACGCGGGTGAGTACAGATATGCGTCGCGCGATCCGGGGGGCGTGCCGTAGAGAACAGCCCGGTGCCCGCTTAGCCAGTAGGCGTGAGAGTCGAGCCCGTGGACGCCGTTGTTCAGGAAAAACCAGGCGAAGTAGCCGACCAGGCTGCACATCATCCAGACGGCGAGGGTGAGCAGGGCGCGCCGCCACGGCATGCTGCGAAACCCACCGAGGGAAACCCTCGGCGACCGCGTGCCGGCCGGACACCCGGCAACAGCAAGGTCTGTCATGCGTACGCCTCCCGCGTCGGGCGATCTGAACGTACGGCGACTTGCAGAGCCGCGGAGTCGCTAGCGCGAATTCACGACCGGTCGACGCCCAATGTCGGCCGAACGGCCGACATCGTCGGTCGTTCGCTCGTTGAGGGCGGGCCGTTCGCCCGCTGAGCAAGCGAGCCGGCTTCGCGCAGGCTGTGCGACAGCGGGTGGCATGTCGTCATCCCACCGTCGCGGGGGTCCCCGGCGGAATTCCCAGAGGGGGAACTGCTATGAACCAGCTTCTCAAGCTGATCGTCGCACTGCACATGCGTGTGACAGACGTCCGCGAGGGCGACCGGGGAGCCACCGCGACGGAGTATGCCCTGCTTGTGGCGTTCATCGCGATCGCGATCATCGCCGGCGTGACACTGTTCGGCAACGCGCTCAACAACTTCTTCGGCAACCTCGCCACGAAGGTCGGCGCGTTCTAAACGAGACTCACCGACGACGGGGAAGGGAATTCATACCGTGATGTTGACAACGATGCTTGACGAGGTGCAGTCGCGTATCAGCGAGGTCGCTGACCAGGACAGGGGTGCGACCGCGACGGAGTATGCCCTGCTTGTGGCGTTCATCGCGATCGCGATCATCGCTGGCGTGACGCTGTTCGGCAACGCGCTGAACACGTTCTTCAGCAATCTCGCTGACAGAGTCGGTCTCTTCTAGAACGCAGTGCGTCGACCAGTCCGGAGGGGGGTCAAGATCATGTCACCAGCCACCATGGCTGACCGCGGCGCGGCGCGCGTCGGTCAGGTCGTGAGGCAAGACACCGGGGCGACGGCAACCGAGTATGGACTGCTCGTGGCTTTTGTCGCGCTCGCCATCGTCCTCGGCGTGACGCTGTTCGGCGGCGCGCTGAACTCGGTCTTTACCGACCTGGCGAACAAGGTGGGGCTCCTCTGAGACGGGCCACCTACGACGTTCGGCCCGAAGACACGGCGAGGCACGACCTCGCATGGTGGTGCTCGGCGACTTTGACCACCAGCTCGGCGATGACACTCGGGTTCCGGTCGCACCATCCTGTTGGGCGGCCGGAACCCGAATCAATATGTGGCAGGAGGACAACCATGGGATCTTCGACCCAGCGCCAAACGGACCGCGGCGCGGCGGCGGTCGAGTTGGCGCTGATCGCCATCCCGCTGCTCCTGCTTGTCGTGGCGATCATTCAGTTCGGATTCGCCTACCACGCCCAAGTCACCGTCACCCAAGCGGCCCGGGCCGGAGCGCGGCTCGCCGCGATCTGTGGCTCCACGTGCCCCACAAATGTCACCCAGAGCACGAAGGATGCTGCACCTGGCCTGACGCCCAGCAATATCACCGTCACCATCCAGTACTGCACGACTGGATCGACACCGTCGTGCAGCTCAGGATATTGCCCCGCCGGAAAGACACAGGCAGATGGAAACGCGGTGGTGACCGTCACCTATCCGTACGCCTTCACCTTTGGAGTGCTCACGGCGAGCGTTTCGCCGTCCGTCACGATTACCGGGAAGGCGAGCCTGCCATGCGGTGGATGATTCGTCGCCACGCCCGCACAGGCCACGATCGGGGAGCAGTGGCGGTCATCGTCGCATTGCTGATGACGTTCGGTCTGCTCGGTCTGGGCGCAATCGCCATCGACACGGGTTCGTGGTACGCCGAAAAGGCACAACTGCAGAACGGCGCCGACGGCGCGGCCCTCGCCGTAGCCCAGATGTGTGCCGCTAAGACGACCGACTGCACCCAGTTGACCGCGTTGCCGGTTGCGAGGGATCGGGCAAACAACAACTCCAACGATAACCTGTCGAACATCGACTTCGTATGCGGGACGCTGCTTGGCCCGTGCCCAGGCAGCCTTTGCCCGGCAGGGTCCGGTAACTTCGTGAACGTACAGACCAGCACCCAGACCTCTGCATCGAGCTCGCTTCCGGCACTGATGAGTAGAGCGCTACCCGGCAATTCGGGAGCTGGCGAGACAGTGCACGCATGCGCCCAAGCGAACTGGGGATTCCCGACGTCAGCCAACACCGTTCCAATGACGATCTCTCAATGCGAATGGTTTGACGACACAGTTAACGGCACGATCTTCGCGGCTCCGCCCCCATATCTCGCTGCGCCGGATAATACGCCCTGGCCGCCCGCCTGGAGGTATCCGAACTATGACCCGAAGGCCGTCCCGCCTCAGATCCCGCTCCCGGGGGGCGAGGACATATTGGCCCTCCATGGCACCGCGAATGTCACTACGAACGGCGATTTCGAGACCACGCCGATCGGCTGGAGCAAAACGCCGAATGGCCCGACCGGTCCGACGCTCAGCCAAAACACGAACTTGACGTTCGTCCACGACGGTGCGGCGTCCCTACTGGTCACCTGGAACACCGGAGCGCCCGGAACGCAAAGCGCCGACGACCCGAACCAGCCGACCCTCGCTGGTCAGACCTACGTCCTGACCGCATGGGTATACGTCCCGACCGGACAGCCGGCTGTAAGGCTGTACGCGAAGACCGGTGCCGCGGTCGCCTACTCGCCGTCACAAGCAGGCGACAATGCGTGGCATCAACTTTCGATCGAGTTCACAGCCAGTGGAACCAGAGTCGATATCGGGCTGGTTTCG
>JBHEMN010000160.1:0-7271 GCA_046262575.1 Jatrophihabitantaceae bacterium | reverse complement strand
CCACACGTTCGAGTACAACCCCGCGGTCTGGAAGCTGCGCGAGCTCGTGCACAACAAGGTCCTCGGCGAGGTGTACTACCTCGACTCCGCGCGGCTGAATCTCGGCCTGTACCAGAACGACGTCAACGTCATCCTCGACCTTGCGCCGCACGACGTATCGATCATCAACTATGTGTTGGGCGAACCTCCTGTGGCGGTTCAGGCCTGGGCCTCCCGGCACGCCCATCCTCGATTCGAGGACGTCGCCTACCTTCGCTTGCTCTATGCCGATGACCGCCTCGCGGCCAACATCCACGTCAGCTGGCTTGATCCCTGCAAGGTCCGTCGGGTCACGGCCGTGGGCAGCGAGAAGATGGCCGTTTACGACGACCTTGCCGCAGAGGAGCGGATTCGTGTCCTCGACAAGGGAGTGTCGCCTGCGTTGGGAACTGACGACCTGACCCAGCCGCCCATGTCGTATCGCTACGGCGACATCACCTCGCCCTATATCGCGTCCGACGAACCGCTCGGAATACAGGACGCGCACTTCGCAATGTGCGTGCTGACCGGGACCACGCCCGACACCGACGGTGCGAACGGACTGGCCGTGGTCGAGGTGCTCGAGGCCGCGCAGATGTCGCTGCAGCTGCATCGACCCGTCGGGCTGGCAGAGCTAGCGCCTGATGCGGAATCGGAGATCGTGCGAATCGAAGCCCGGATCACCACTGCCGCCCGGCCGTGGCTGCGTGTCCCGTCTGAGAACGGATTCCACCGCGAGCACGCAGCCTCGGTCGCCACGTGAGCGAGAAGTTGATGGACGTGCCCTTCGTCGACCTCCGCGACGTCACCGGCGCTGTCCGTTCGCAGGTCTCTGACGCGTGGTCGGCCCTGCTCGACTCGACCCGGTTCATCGGCGGAGAGGCCGTGGACCGGTTCGAGTCGCAGTGGGCGGCGTACTGCGGAGCTTCCGAGGCCGTCGGCGTCGGCAACGGAACCGACGCCATCCACTTGACATTGCGGGCGATGGGTATCGGCGCGGGTGACGAAGTCGTGGTTCCGGCGAACAGCTTCGTAGCGACGGCCGAGGGCGTCGTCCTGGCCGGCGCGACGCCGCGCTTCGCCGACGTCGACCCCGCGACCCTGTTGCTCAGTGCCGACTGCCTCGAGGCTGCCGTGACGAGCCGCACGAAAGCGGTCATCGTGGTGCACCTGTACGGCCAGATGGCCGACATGGACGCGGTGTGCGCGGCTGCGCACCGCGCCGGCATCGCGGTCATCGAGGACGCGGCGCAGGCACACGGCGCCACCTGGCGGGGCAGGACTGCTGGATCGATCGGCGACGTCGGGTGCTTCAGCTTCTATCCGGGCAAGAACCTGGGTGCGTTCGGTGATGCCGGAGCGGTAGTGACCTCCGACTCGGCGCTCGCCGCCCGGCTGCGCGCGATGCGGGACCACGGTCGCTCGGACGGCTCGCACTACCAGCACGCCTACATCGGCACCAACAGCCGTCTGGATGCTGTGCAGGCCGTGGTTCTCAGCGCCAAGTTGGCACACCTCGCGCAGTGGAACGAAGCTCGGCGAGCGATCGCCCAGCGCTACCGGACCGCGCTTGCCGAAAGCTCCCTCGACCTCGTCGCCGAGGCGCCGGGCTCCTGCGGCGTCTATCACCTCGCGGTGGTCCAGTCGCCACAGCGCGACCGGATGCGCCGGTGGCTCGCGGATCGCGGAGTGCAGAGCGCCGTGCACTATCCGACACCCATCCACCAGTTGGCCGCATACCAGTACCTGGGTGCGCAACCATCGCTGCCCGTGGCCGAGCGGGCGGCCGATCGCGTGCTGTCGCTCCCGATGTTCCCGCACATGACCCAGCCCCAGATCGCACAGGTGTGCGCTGCGCTGGCAGCAACGGACGAGTTGGTTTTGACCAGAGAGGCACTCCATGCCTGACGTGATGGTCGACGGCGGCCTACGAGTTCACCCGAGCGCGGTCATCGGATATCCGACAGCGCGGCACTGCGCCAACGGCCGCGACCTGGTGATCGGCCCGGACGCCGAGGTTCGCAGCGGCAGTGCGATCTATCTGGGGTCACGCATCGGGGCCCGCTTCCAGACCGGACACAACGTCGTCATCCGCGAGGAATGCACGATTGCCGACGACGTCTCGGTCTGGAGCAACACCGTCATCGATTACGGCTGCACCATCGGCAACCGGGTGAAGATCCACTCGAACTGTTATGTCGCGCAGTTCACCGAGATCGAGGATGACGCCTTCCTCGCACCCGGGGTGAGCATCGCCAACGATCTGTACCCGGGCCAGGCTGCCTCGGCGCGCGTCATGTCGGGGCCCTGGATCGGATCCGGCGCCCAGATCGGGGTCAACGTGACACTGCTGCCATTCGTCCGCATCGGCGTGGGGTCCTTGATCGGGGCGGGCGCCGTGGTCGTGTTCGACATCCCCGACCACTGCGTCGCATTCGGCAACCCCGCGGTCGTGCGTGGCCGCGTCGGTGACCTGACGTCAATCGAGCAGCGCGTGGAAGCAGTGACGAATTCGGCGAGCCGGTTCCGTCGCTCGTCGTGGCCACGTACCGCGGCGGGACTGCGGGAGCGGTGAGAGGTCATGACCGCCATTCGGATGCAGTTGCCCCGCACGCTGTCCGCGCGGCAGCCGTTGACCCGGCGCCACCCGGGCAAGCGCCTGTTCGACGTGCTCGTCGCTGGGTGTCTGTTGTGCCTACTGCTGCCCATGCTCGCCATCGTCTGGTTGCTCCTGCGCGCGACGAGCCCTGACACGGCACTTTTCCGGCAAACCCGGATCGGGCGGTACGGGCGCCCATTCGTCATGTACAAGTTCCGCACCATGCGCGCCGGATCCGGCGAAGAACTGCACCGCGAGTACATCCGCAAGCTACTGACCGACGACCGTCCACCGGTGGGTGGCGCAAAGGGCCTCTACAAGCTTGAGTCGGACCCGCGGGTCACCCCGGTGGGCCGTCTGCTGCGCCACACCAGTCTCGACGAGCTGCCGCAGCTGCTCAACGTGGTCAAGGGCGAGATGTCCCTGGTCGGGCCACGGCCGGCACTGCCTTACGAGGCAGAGCTGTTCCGGGCGACGCACCGGACCCGCTTCTTGGTCGCGCCGGGTGTTACCGGACTCTGGCAGGTCAGTGGACGCAGCAAGTTGCCCATGCACAAGGGCCTGGACCTCGACGTGGAATACGTGCGGCGGCAAAGCTTCGCGCTCGATCTCAAGATCCTGCTCAAGACGGTGCCCGCCGTCTTCACCGCCGACGGGGCACCGTGACCGCAGCTACCGCGACCGAGCGCGATATCGAGGTGACGCCCCGTGACAGCACGGCTGCCGGCGACTCGATATCGGTCGCTGCGTGGACCCTGATCAGCCGCATCACCGGCGTGGTGAAGATCGCCGCAATCGGTGCGGTACTGGGTCCGACGTTCTTCGGCAACGCCTATCAATTCACGAATTCCTTGCCGAACCTCATCTACTTCGGCCTCCTGGCGGGCTCGCTGTTCTCCTCACTCCTGGTACCCGCGCTGGTCAAGCACATTGACGCCGGCAACAGCGACGCGTCAGAACGCGTTGCCGGCGGGTTCCTGGGCATCACTCTGGTCTCCTTGCTCGCGGCCGTCCCGTTGGCTGTTGTTTTCGGCCCGCTGCTGCTCGGGCTGGCCGCGACCGGCGCAGGGCCGGCCTCGGCACCGACGGCGCAGGAGCAGGTCGGCCGCTGGCTCATTTTGATGTTCATTCCCCAGCTATTTTTCTATGGCGTCATCGGCGCAGCCACTGCCGCGATGAATGCCCGCCGACGCTTCGCGCTCGCAGCGGCAGCGCCCGCGCTCGAGAACCTCGGCACGATTGCCGTCCTGGCCGCTTGCGCCATCGGCTACGGGACCGGCACCCGGGTGGACAATGTGCCCCTCGGCGAACTGCTGCTGCTGGGGCTGGGAACGACGGGTGCGGTTGCGCTGCACGCGGCTGCGCAGTGGTGGGGGGCCAACCGGGCGGGGGTCCGGCTGGTCCCGCGGGCCGGCTGGCGCGACCCTGAGGTCCGACTGGTGGTCCGTCGCGCGCTGCCGTCGATGGCGCAGGCAGGGCTCGTCGCCGTGCAGGTGATCACCCTGCTGCTCCTGGCGAACCGGGTAGCCGGCGGTGTGGTCGCGTTTCAGATCGCACTGAACCTGTACTTTCTCGCCATTGCCTTGGCCGCGACGCCGGTCGCGCTGTCGCTGCTGCCCCGTCTCGCGCGGATGCACCTCGACGGTTCCCACGCACAGTTCCGCGACACCCTTATCCACGGCTACGCACTCGGCCTGTTCGTCGCGATACCGGCCGCCGTCGGCTACCTGGGTCTCGCCGTCCCCGTCGCGCGGGCGCTCTCGTTCGGCCAGATGGGCACGGGACGCGGCATCGCGCTCGTGGCCGCAGCGCTGGGCGCGCTGTCGCTCGCGGTGATCGCCCAGACGACTTTCATGATCGCGACCTACGCCTGCTATGCGCGCAAGGACACCCGCTCCCCGCTCATCTCGATGATGTGGCAGGCAGTCACCTGCCTGGGCCTGGCGAGCATCGCCCTCGCCATGCACGGGACAGCGGTGCTGCTCACGCTGGGCCTGGCCTACTCGACCTCTATCGTGGTGGCGGCGCTGCATCTGTGCGCCCACCTCGCGCGGGAACTCGGTCCGGGCCGCGCGAGACTGGCGCCGTCGGTGGCCAGGACGACTGTCGGCGCTGCGGCCATGGTGGGCCCGGCATGGCTGACGACCGCGGCCGCCCTCGCCTGGCTCGACCCGCCACTGGGTCCGCGCGTCGGGATGCTCGGCGCTGTCCTCATCGGCGTCCTCGTCTTCGTTGGGCTGCAAGCCATCCTGCGGACTCCCGAGCTAGCGTGGCTGAGCTCCGGGTTCGGCCAGCTGCGCCAACGTGCCGAGGCCATGCCTGCAGGGATCAGCGATGCCTAGCGCCGTCCTGACGCGACCGGTCGCGGTCGAGCCCGCCGGAGCCGGCGTGACCCTCCGGTCGGTTTCGGTGCGGTCCCGCCGCTACGACGGCTTGTCGTCCCACGTCCTGCTCCCCGCCGGTTGCCTCACCCTCGCATTCCTGGTCGGCGGGACCGCCGTCCTGCGGCCTCGCCTCGCCCTCGTCATTTGCCTGGGGCTAGCCGTCATCGCTTGCGTGTCTGTGCGGCCTGCCCTCGGCGGCTACCTCGTCATCGGACTTACGCCGTTGACGGCCGGAATCGATCGCGGCCATGTACTGCCAGTGCTTCGCCCGAGCGAAGCCATCGCACTGGCGGTCGGCGTCGCGTTGAGTGCTCGTGCCTTGCTCCGATGGCGAAGTGGCGCGGTCTCCCGTTCGCGACTGAGCCGCATCGAACGCGCCATCGTCCTGATGGCATTGTGCAGCTCGGTCGTTCCCATGCTCTGGCTGACGGCCCGACTACAGCCGATCACGCACGACGACCTGCTCTACGCATTGGTGATGTGGAAGTACGCCGGCGTGTACCTGATCGTGCGCTCGAGCATCACCACCTACCGCCAGGCGATCTGGTGTTACTGGTTGTCGGTGGGTGCGGCAGTCGTCGTCGCGGGGATCGCCATCCTGCAGTCACTGGCGCTGTTCGGTGTGCCGCGGCTGCTCGCCGCGTACTACGCACCGTTCGGATATACCGGCGCCCTGGAACACGCCCGGGGCAGTTCGACCCTCGCGTTGCCGGCTGCCACCGCAGATCTCCTGATCTACAACCTGGCGATCGTGGCCGGATTGTGGATCTATACCCGTCGCTACCGCGCGGCACTGGCTGGAGCCGGCCTGTTACTCGTCGTCGGGGCGCTGTCGGCCGGCGAGTTCTCCAGCGCGATCGGTGTGGTGATCGGCATCTGCACCATCGCCCTCGTCACAAGCTATCCGCGGCTGCTGTCGATATTCGTACCGATCGGCGGCATAGCTGTCTTGGTGCTGCGACCGGTGATCGCCGCTCGGCTCAACGGGTTCGACTCGGTCTCCGGACTGCCGGTCAGTTGGACCGGACGGCTCGCGAATCTGCACAGTTACTTCTGGCCGAAGTTGTTTTCCGACTGGAACTACCTGTTCGGCGTCCGCCCAGCGGCGCGCGTTCCAGTTGCCTTCCAGGCCACCGGCTACGTGTGGATCGAGAGCGGATACACCTGGCTGCTCTGGGGCGGCGGCATCCCGCTCTTCGCCAGCTTCCTGTACTTCGTGTACGCCGCACTACGCGGGGCATGGCACGAGACTCGCCATAGTTGGCAAGCCCCGAGCGTCGCTGCTCTGGCGGTGTTCGTCGCGGTCGTAGTGATGACGGTACTGATGGCCTTCGATCCGCACCTGACCTACCGCGGTGCAGCCGAGGAACTCTTTGCCCTCCTCGCGCTGGCCGGGCTGGGGGCCCGGAACCGTTCGACCATGAAAGTTGCTGATCACGAGGTGGACGTGCACATGACGCCTACGGAGGGCCGATCATGAGACAGGACAAGGTAGGCGTAACTGCCCACGCGGTCGCGTCGGAATCGACCGAAACCGGCTCGCCGCGCTCGACGCGATCGCCACAGCGCGCGGTGCGCTCGCGACGGCGACGCGTCGGGCGTCGGTGGAGTCCGCGCGCGCGATGGAACGACCGTGCCGAGGCAGTCCGCGGCCCACGCGGGCTCATCGTGACGCGCTGGCGCTGGATGATTCTGGTCACGCTGGTCACCCTGGCCGGCGGAGCGCTGTTCTCGTGGTCGCGCACGCCGACCTACCGTGCGGCTACCGACGTACTGGTCCAGCCACGGGTGTACGCGCCGGCCAGCCCGCCGCAGGTACCGGACATGGGAAGCGAGAAGGCCGCTGCCGAGTCCACCCGGGTGCTCCAGATGGCAGCTGGCTCGCTCGGCGTGCCGGCTGACAGCTTGTCGAGCGGACTGTCCGTCAGCGTGCCGCTCAACACCCACGTGCTGCACATCGCCTACACCTCCCCGGATCCCGGCGAGGCGCAGCGACGGTCACAGGCCATTGCCAGCGCGTATGTCTCCTACTGGTTGGAGCAGCAGCCCTCGCTCGCCGGAGCCAAGGCCTCCGCGGCGAGCGCGAACATCGTCAAGACCAGCATCATCACCTCGGCGACCCGGCCGACGTCGCCGGCCAGTCCCAACCACCTGGTCGACGTCAGCATCGCCTTGATCATCGGTGCGCTGCTGGCCGTCGGCAGCGCCTACCTGCGCGATCGTCTCGACGACCGGCTGCGCGGGCCGAGTGAATTCGAAAGGAACGGGGG
>JBHEMN010000159.1:0-9068 GCA_046262575.1 Jatrophihabitantaceae bacterium | reverse complement strand
GGCCCCAGCAGCGCGTCGGTACCCCGGTACAGCGAGCCCAGCGTGCCGCGGACCCCCGCGTGTGCCGAACGCAGCCCGCCGCCACCGAGGTCAAGGGTGAGAAAGCAGAGGGCGAGTGCCGCCAGGACGATCGCGGCAACTCGCTGCCGCCGGGTCAGTCGCCGCATCCCGACCGCCTAACGGCGGTGGCCGTCGACGACGACCTTCTGCAGCTGCTCGAAGTGCTCGACGACGGTGCCTGTGCCGAGTACCACTGAGTCCAACGGCCGGTCGGCGACGAGGACCGGGATGCCGATCTCGTGGTGCAACCGGGCGTCCAGACCGCGCAGTAGCGCGCCGCCGCCGGTGAGGACCATGCCTCCGGTGACGAGGTCGCCGGACAGTTCAGGCGGGCACCGGTCCAGTGTCGAGCGGACCGCGGCCACGATGCGCGACACCGGGCCGTCCATCGCCTTGCGCAGTTCGTCGCCGGAGATACTGACGTTGCGCGGCAGGCCGGTGCCGACGTCACGGCCGCGGATCTCGGCGTTCTTCGGACCGCTCACCGGGAAGGCCGAGCCCACCGATATCTTCAGCTCCTCGGCGGTTCGCTCGCCGATGAGCAGGGCGAACTCCGTGCGGACGTGGTCCACCACTGCGGCGTCGAGGGCGTTGCCGGCGACCCTCAGGCTCGTCGATGCGACAATCCCGCCGAGCGCGAGGATGGCCACCTCGGTGGTGCCCCCGCCGATGTCGACGACCATCGATCCAGAAGGCTGATTCACCGGCAGCCCGGCTCCGATCGCTGCAGCCATCGGTTCAGAGATGATGTGCACCCGCCGGGCGCCGGCCGCATACGCCGCCTCGCTGACCGCGCGCTGCTCGACGCTCGTGATCCCGCTCGGGACGCACACCACGACCCGCGGACCGGTGAACATGCCACGCCGGCGCAGCACCTTGCGCACGAAGTACCGCAGCATCTCCGCGGTGACGTCGTAGTCTGCGATGACACCGTCCTGCAGGGGGCGCACGGCCCTGATGTGGCCCGGCGTGCGCCCGATCATCCGCTTGGCCTCGGCGCCGACTGCGACGATCGAGTTCGTGGACGTGTCGACCGCGACCACCGACGGCTCGTTGAGCATGATTCCGCGCCCGCGCGCGTACACGAGGGTGTTCGCGGTACCCAGGTCGACCGCGAGGTCCCCACCGAGCAGGTCGCCACCGCGCTGGGACACCACGGACAGCCGTGCCAGCGCGGTGAACGTCACGGCCAAAGCCCTTCGAAAATCGGGAGTCTGTGGCGATCGTATGGTTCAGCGCCGGTGGAACCCGGTTGCGACGCGCGGGGTTGCCGTGACTGGTGTGACCAATGTTTCCGGTTCAGCGCTCAGAGCGCCGGGAACCACAACCCGATCTCGCGCGCGGCGGCCTGTGGTGAGTCCGAGCCGTGGACGAGGTTCTGCTGCACCGCTGAGCCCCAATCGCGCCCCAGATCGCCGCGCAGCGTTCCGGGCGCGGCCGCGGTCGGGTCGGTGGCACCGGCCAGGGCGCGGAAGCCCTCGATGACGCGATCCCCCTCGGCAACCAGCGCGATCACCGGGCCGGAGAGCATGAAATCGACCAGCGACTGGTAGAAGGGCTTACCCCGGTGCTCGGCGTAATGCTGCGCGAGAAGGTCCGGGGTGGCGGTGCGCAACTCCAGCGCGAGCAGGCGGTAACCCTTCGCCTCGATGCGGCTGAGCACCTCGCCGGCCAGACCCCGAGCGACGCCGTCGGGCTTGACCAAGATGAGCGTGCGTTCGGGCGCCGGCTCGGTCACGGCTGCAGCGTATCGGCTGCCCAGGCCGCTCAGCTCGTGCGCCCGGTGTGTCGACGCCGCGACCAACCAGCTGCGCCTGTTGCGCTAGCGGATCACGACACCAACATGCGGACGCCACCGGGTGTGCCCACCAGTTCGCGGCGCAGGTTGAGCAGGTACAGCCAGATCATCGCGAAGATCGCGCCGACGACGAACATCGCCGCCAACCAGATGCCGGTGCCGATGAACGCCACCTGCAGCAGCGAGCCCAGGCCGATCCCCCACGGGCGCCGGGACAATCCGGCGGCGGCAACCATCAGGACGGCGAGGCCGACGAGCACTGCGGTTCGCGTCCCGCCCAGTCCGGTCGCGGTGAAGGCGATGGCCCGCGGTACCAGGAGCACGACTACGGCCTCGAGGCCGAGGATCCCGGCGAGAGCTGCACGCGTCGCGCGGTCCGCGCGTACCGCCCGCTCGGCGCGCTGCTCCGCGGTGGGTTGCTGGTCGGTCGGCTGGGTGGTCACACCGTGCCCAGCAGGACTCGAGCCTCGCCAGCGGTGACGACCGAGCCGGTGACGAGCACGCCGACGCCGGCGAGCACCCCGTCGGCGGTCTCCTCTGCCAGCCGCACGGCAGTCTGCAGCGCATCGTTCAGGTGGGCCTCGACGGTAACGCGCTGCGGACCGAAGGCCGCCACCGCATGCGCCGCAAGCTCGTCGGCCTTCATCGCCCGCGGCGACGAGGTCTGGGTAACGACGATCTCGTCAACGGCAGGTTCGAGCACGCCGAGCATGCCGTGCACGTCCTTGTCGCCGAGGACGCCGATGACGGCGACAAGACGACGGAAGTCGAACGCTTCGGCGATCGCGGCGACTGAGGCCGCCATGCCGTGCGGGTTGTGCGCGGCGTCGAGCAGGATCGTAGGCGCCGACTGGACCGCCTCCAGGCGCCCCGGGGAGCGCACGCCGGCGAACGCGGCGCGCACCAGATCGATGTCAAGCGGTCCGCTCTGCTCGCCGATCCCGAAGAAAGTCTCGACGGCGGCCAGCGCGCAGGCCGCGTTCTGTGCCTGGTGCGAGCCGTGCAGGGGCAGGAAGATCTCGTCGTATCGCCCGCCGAGGCCTTGCCACGTGACGACCTGCCCACCGACGGCGACCCGTCGCTCGACGACGCCGAACTCGACCCCCTCGCGGACCATCGAGGCCTCGACCGCAACTGCCCGCCGCAGCAGTTGCGCCGCCGCTTGGGCTGATTGTGCACTGAGGATCGCCGTCGCTCCCGCCTTGATGATCCCGGCCTTCTCGGCGGCGATCGCGTCGACCGTCTCGCCGAGGTACTGGGTGTGGTCCAGATCGACCGGCGTGACAACCGCGATCTCGGCATCGATGGCGTTCGTCGCGTCCCATTCTCCGCCGAGCCCCACCTCGACGACAGCCACGTCAATCGGGGTGTCGGCGAACACCGCGTACGCCAAGGCCACCATGACCTCGAAGAAGGACAGTTTGATGTCGAACTTTGCGTCGATCATGTCGATATAGGGCGCGATCTCGCGGTAGCCCTCGACAAATGTCCGCGCATCGATCGGCACGCCGTCGACGGCGATGCGCTCGGTGACATCCGAAAGGTGCGGACTGGTGAATCGGCCGGTCCGCACACCGAACGCGCGCAACAGTTCGTCGATCATGCGGGCGGTCGAGGTCTTGCCGTTCGTGCCGGTCAGGTGGATGGCGCGGTAGGAGCGCTGCGGGTGGCCGAGCACGTCCAGCAGGGCTTCGATGCGCTCGCGGGTCGGCTCTAGTCGTCCCTCACCCCAGCGGCCGGTGATCTCGGTCTCGACCTGGCGCAACAGGCCCGCATACTCTTCCGCCTCGGTCACCACAACGGGCCAGTCTACGACGACCTCGGCCGCCCGACTGGACGATCCGGCACTCAACAGCCGGCGTTGGTCAAGCGGGAGCCAGCGCGGCGAGGACAGTGTCGATACGGGATATGTCGGCGTTGGTCAAGCGGGAGCCAGCGCGGCGAGGGCAGCTTCGATACGGGATATGTCGGCCTCGGCAGCCGCCAGTCGCTCGCGCACCTTGGCGATGACCGCCTCGGGTGCCTTGCCGGTGAAGTCGCCGTTGCCCAACTTGGCGGCGTTGCCGTCACGCTCCTTGCGTGCGGCCGCAAGGTCCTTCTCGAGACGGGTCCGCTCTGCCGCCACGTCGATCGTCCCCGACAGATCGAACTCGACCAGCACGCCACGAGAGGTCGTCAGCGACGCAGTGGGCGTGAAGCCGGTGCCGGCCAGGTCCAAGCGCAGCAGCCAGCGGATCGCGGCCTCCGCCCCACCTGCTCCGGTGAGCCGGGCCGTTACCCGCAGCGACGGCTTGCCGCCCTGGTCCGAGCGGAACCGCCGCACCTCGGTGACGACCTCCTGGACGGCGGCGATCTCACGCTCGGCCGCGGCATCGTGCCGCGACGGGTCAGGCACCGGCCAGTCGGCGATCACGATCGACTCGCAGCCCGTCAGGGTCGTCCACAGCGCCTCGGTCACGAACGGCACCATCGGGTGCAGCAGGCGCAGCAGCGTGTCCAGGACCTCGCCCAGCACTCGGCGGGTTCCGCCTGGCGAGGGACCGGCCAGCGTGATCTTGGCCAGTTCGACGTACCAGTCGCAGACCTCGTCCCACGCGAAGTGGTAGAGCAGGTCGGCGATCTTTGCGAACTCGTAGCGTTCGTATAGCGCGTCGACCTCGGCCACGACTGCCTGCAGCCGCGACAGGATCCAGGCGTCGGCCCCGCTCACCGCGACCGGCACCGCTCCCGTCACGGTCGCGCCGTTGAGCAGAGCGAACCGGGTGGCGTTCCACAGCTTGTTGCAGAAGTTGCGGGCGCCGATGACCCATTCCTCGTTGATGGCCTGGTCTGCGCCGGGGTTCGCGCCCTGCAGCAGCGAGAACCGCACGGCGTCTGCGCCGTAGGCGCCGATCCACAGCAGCGGGTCGAGCACGTTGCCGCGAGACTTCGACATCTTCTTGCCTGAGCTGTCACGCACCAGGCCGTGCAGCAACACGGTGCGGAAAGGTGGCTGACCGTCCATGGCGTACAGACCGAACATCATCATGCGCACGACCCAGAAGAACAAGATGTCGTAGCCGGTGACGAGCACGGTCGTGGGGTAGTACCTGCGCAGGTCTGCGGTGTCCGCAGGCCAACCCATCGTCGAGAACGGCCAGAGCGCGGCCGAGAACCAGGTGTCGAGCACGTCCTCGTCCTGTGTCCAGCCACACGGCGGCGTCTCGTCCGGGCCGAAGCAGACGTCGTCGCCGTCGGGCGAGTACCAGACCGGGATGCGGTGACCCCACCAGAGCTGGCGGCTGATGCACCAGTCACGCAGACCGTCCACCCACGCGAAATAGCGTGGCGCGAGCGAGGGCGGCTCGATGACTACCCGCCCGTCGCGCACCGCCGCACTGGCGGCCCTGCCGAGCGTCTCGACGCGCACCCACCACTGCAGCGACAGCCGCGGCTCGACGACGGTGTCGCAACGCGAGCAGTGCCCGACCGAATGCAGATAGGGGCGCTTCTCGGCCACGATGCGACCGTCCTCGCGCAAGGCGGCGAGGATGGCCCAGCGCGCCTCCAGTCGATCGAGGCCGGAGAACGGCCCGGGGGCGGTGATTACGGCGCGCTCGTCCATGATCGTGAGCATCGGCAGGTCGTGCCGCCGGCCGATCTCGAAGTCGTTCGGGTCGTGGGCAGGTGTCACCTTCACTGCCCCGGTGCCGAACGTCGGATCGACGTGGTCGTCGGCAACGATCGGGATACGCCGATTTGTCAGCGGCAAGGGCACCTCGGTGCCGACCAGGTGTCGGTAACGTTCATCGTCCGGGTGCACCGCGACTGCAGTGTCGCCCAGCATCGTCTCGGGACGGGTGGTGGCCACCACGACGGAGTTGGCGCCCTCGCCGTAGCGGATGGAGATGAGTTCACCTGCTTGCTCTGCGTGGTCGACCTCGATGTCGCTCAGCGCCGTCAGGTCTCGCGGGCACCAGTTGATGATCCGTTCTGCCCGGTAGATGAGGTCGTCGTCGTAAAGCTTCTTGAAGATCGTCTGAACGGCCCGCGACAACCCGTCGTCCATGGTGAAGCGCTCACGCGACCAGTCGACGCTGTCGCCGAGGCGGCGCATCTGGCCGAGGATCTTGCCTCCGTGTTCGGCCTTCCACTCCCACGCCTTGTCGATGAAGGCCTGCCGGCTGTAGTCGAAACGGCCCTTGCCCTCGGTCTGCGCCAGATGCCGCTCCACCAGGTTCTGCACCGCGATGCTGGCGTGGTCCATGCCGGGCAGCCAGAGCGCGTCGAAGCCGCGCATGCGGGCGCGGCGGGTCAGCGCATCCATGATCGGGTGCTCGAGGGCGTGCCCGAGGTGCAGGTTGCCGGTGACGTTGGGAGGCGGGAGGACGATGCTGAACGGCGGCTTGTCACTGTCCGGATCGGCGGTGAAGTACCCCCGCTCCACCCACCGCTCGTACAGGGGCGCTTCGACGTGTGCCGGCGTGTACCTCGACGGCAGTTCGGGGCGGGCGGCCGGCGTCTTGGTCACCTGCGCATCCTATTGAGCACGGCCCCCGATATTGCCTGGTGGGCCGACCGGATCTGCGCGGATGATCGCAGCATGCAACCCGAGGTGACCCGCGATCCCGACGCAATCATTGCCCTGATCGAGCCGTTGCTGGCAGCCGACCCCGTGCGCAATACCGTGTTCAGCAGCGTCTCCGCTGGTCTGCGGGCGCGCGACGCCGACGGCTGGTGCGCCCACCCGCCGGGCGAGCCGAGCGTGCTCGCCGTGCGGTCGCAGCGGCATACGCCCCTGGTCGTGACCGCCGGTTGGACCGACATCGCGGGCCTGGCCGACGCGGTGGTTGCCCTTCCCTGCTTGGCGGCGCTCGGCGGTCCGGTGCCAGCGGTGCATGAGTTGGTCGCGGCTCTGGGCCAACGCGGGATCGTCGCCACCTCAGAGCTGGCCGAACGCCTGTTTCGGCTGGACGAGCTGACCGAACCCGGGCAGGTGGCAGGTATGGCGCGCCTGGCCTCACTCGAGGACCTGGAGCCGCTGGCCGACTGGTACCGGGCGTTCCGGTTAGACGTGTTCGGGCGCCTGCCGGAGGGATTCGAGGGCACCGAGGTGGCCGAGCTAGCCGTGCGGCAGTCCCGGCTTTGGCTGTGGACCGACCCCGCCGGTGTGCCTTGTTCGATGGCCGGCCGGCACTACTCGGCGTTCGGCGTTTCGCGGATCGGGCCGGTTTACACGCCACCGGAGCTGCGCGGGCGCGGTTACGCCGCTGCGGTCACGGCTGCGGCGACGCGCGACGCGCTCGGGGCCGGCTCGGTGCCGGTGCTCTACACCGACGTGGCCAATCCGACCTCGAACAGGCTGTATCAGCGGTTGGGGTACTACCCGGTGGAGGATCGCGCGAGCGCCGCGTTCAGCTGAGCCGCTCGGGTGCCGAGGCCAGCCACTGACCGAAGGCATCGAAGGAGTACGGGCGGCCAAGGAACTTGGCGACCAGATCCGCGGCATCCGCACTGCCTCCGCGGGCGAGGATCTCGTCGCGGTAGCGGTGCGCCACGGTGCGCTCGAGCAGGTCGCTCGGATGGAAAGCGGAGAACATGTCCTTCGCGATCACCAGACTCCACATGTACGTGTAGTAAGCGCTGGTGTAGCCCTCCAAATGCCCGAACGAGGCGTAGAAATGCGTGCCGTCGATGTAGTCGAAGAGGTCGTAGCGCGCCTGGAGCTCCCGCGCTGCGGCCGTGAGATCCTCCGGAAGACCGAGATGCAGCCGGTAGGACAACGCGGCATAGAACATCTGGGTGCGGGCGAGGTAACCCTTGCCGAACTCCTTTGCGGCACGCATCCGATCGACCAGTTCCGTGGGTATCGGGTTGCCGTCGCCGTCGTGGGCGAAGGAACGCAGGACCTGCGCGTCCCAAGCCCACTCCTCGAGCATTTGCGACGGCGCCTCGACGAAATCCCATTCGGTGGCCACGCCGGAGAACCGCACCCACCGCTGCGCGCCCCCCAGCACGTGATGCACGAGGTGGCCGAACTCGTGGAACAGCGTGACGACATCAGAGTGCTCCATCAGCCCGCGCGGGAAATTGCAAACGAACACACCCTCGGGTAGCTGGCGCCCGGCAACGCCTGGAACAAGATCGAACTGGGCCGCGTGCTTGTACTTGCCCGGCCGCGGATGAAGATCGAGATATATCCGACCGCGCAGCTCGCCTCCCACCCGAACGTCATAGCCCTCGACGTCGGGATGCCAAACCGGGGCGTCGGCCACCGGCACGTACTCGATGTCGAACAGGCGCCCGGTTACCTCCAGCAGCCCGTCCCGCACGAGCGGGAAGGCGAAATAGCGGCGGATCTCCTGGGCGTCGACATCGAACTGCTCGCGACGCACCAGCTCGCTGTAGTAGGAACTGTTGCTGGCATCCAGCCCCACGGCGGCCGGCTCGTCGACCCGACGCCGCTGCAGCAGCACGTCGAAGTCGCGTCGGGCGCTCGACTCGGCCAAGGCGGTGATGCGTTCGATGAATTCCGCGATCGCGTGGCTGGTTGCGATCATCTTCACCTCGGCGTCGAACGCCGGCCAGCTCTCGTAGCCGAGCAAGCTCGCCTGCTCGGCCCGCAACTCGAGCAGCTCCCTGAGCAGGGCGTCATTCTGCGGCCAGGCCCGGTTCAGAAACGCCGCAACCAGTTCCCGGCGGGCCTGCGCGTCGCGGGCAAAGGTCCGGAACGGGACGAGGTCCGGGTAATCAGTGGTGATCGAGACCAACCCGTCGTCGGCTACCGGATGAGAGTCGAGGAAGTCTGCCGGCAGCCCGGCGAGCCGATCCGGTGCGATCCGGATCGTCCGGATGTCGTCGCGGACGTTGCGGGAGAACTGCTGCCCGGTCAGGGTGGCCTGCTCGGAGAGTTCCCGAAGCCGGTCTCGCGCCCGCTCGGGACGATCGACCCCGCCGCGCCGGAAATCGCGCAGGACCAGGGCGAGCATGCGGGCCGCCTCGTCGTCGACGTCGGCGGCGTCCACGGCGGCCAGCACGTTGTAGAGGTCACGGCCGAGATCTCGGTCGGTGCGCAACCGCGCGACCTGCTGTTCGCGGTCCTCGGCAAGGGTGCGTACGTCCTCGTCAGGGTGCACCTGGGCGAGGACCGCGCCCAAACCACTCGCGTTGCGCGCGGCGATATCGGCATCATTCCAGAGCTCGAGCGTCTCGGCCGGGGTCCGGGTGGTCC
>JBHEMN010000158.1:0-4572 GCA_046262575.1 Jatrophihabitantaceae bacterium | reverse complement strand
AACGATGGCGCCCCCTTCGACATGCGCGGCGTCTTCATCTTCGGCGTCACCGACGGCCGGGCACAGTGGGCTCGGATGTTCCTGGAACCGGTAGAGGAGACCACCGGCGACGCCGACGCGCTGCTTGCTCGGATAGCCGGTGACGCGACGGTCTCGAGCCCCGGCTCGGCGGTGAGGTCGTGATTCTGGTGGCCGGAGCCACCGGCCTGCTGGGGGGACAGATAGCGCGCCAACTGCTTGCCCATGGCAAGGCCGTGCGCATCGTGGTACGCGGCGGCTCGACGTATGAGCCGCTCGTCACCGCCGGCGCCGAAGCCGTACACGGCGACCTGAAAGATCAGAACTCGCTTCGTGCCGCGTGCCGGGGGGTCGAGGCGGTCATTACCACCGCGAACGCCATCGGGCGCAGCGGCGTGGACAATCTTGAGTCGGTGGATCATTACGGCAACCGCAACCTCGTCGACGCCGCGGCGGCCGAGGGCGTGCGCCAGTTCGTGTTCATCTCCGCGCTCGGGGCCGCGACCGACAATCCGATGCCGCTCCTGCGCGCCAAGGGTGACGCCGAGGAGCACTTGCAGGCGAGCGGCATGACCTGGACCGTGCTGCAGCCCAACTTCTACATGGACCTTTGGATCCCTGCAGTCGTCGGCGTTCCGGCTCTCGCGGGCCAACCTGTCACCCTTGTCGGAGACGGCAAGCGGCAGCACTCTATGGTCGATGCGCAGGATGTCGCCTCCTACGCCGTCGCCGCACTCGACCACGACGAGGCCCACAACCAGACGCTGCGCATCGGCGGTCCACACCCGGTTGCGTGGCTTGATGTTGTGGCCGCGTTCGAGAAGGAGCTGGGCCGGGAGGTGACGGTGCGCACGATCGCCCCTGGCGATCCGATCCCCGGGTTGCCGGACATCGTCAGCGAGCTCGCCGCCGCGTTGGCGAGTTACGACTCGCCGATGGACGTCAGCGAACTGAGTCGAACCTACGGGGTCGCTCCGACCACTCTCGCCGACTTCGTTCATCGCTTCGTTGCGACAAGTCGTCAACGAGTCGGCTAGCGCGTCCGGAACTGTGATCCCGCGGCGGCACAGGCGCCTGGCGATGGTCCCGGCGCACTGATGTGATTAGGACGCAGCAAGCGTCGTCGTCTGCTCAGCACGGGTCGGCAGAGTCAGCGTTGGCGGTCCGAAGGTGATCGTGCTCGGCTCGTTGTCCGGTCGGTACGTCGGCTCATCAACCTGCGTGAGGTCGAGGCGGATCTTGTCTCCGACAGCGAACGGCCAGTAGTTGCCGTACAGCGGCAACCGCAGCGTCCCGGTCAAACCGTCGTAGGCCGGCGCGTCGACCCGGTAGGTCCCCCGAGTCACCAGCAACGCTGGGCCGCCCGCAGCGGGCAGTACCCAGACCCGGGCATTGAGCGTCGCGGTGGTCGCGCCTGCCAACGTGTACGGGAGCTTCACCGAGCCGAGACCGACGTAAACCGTCGACTGCATTATCGGCGTGGAGATCGCCGTGTAGCGCCCCGGCCAGCTCGGCGTCGTCGACACCCGGCAGACCGGCTCCGAATAGATCTCCGAGGGCAGCCGGCCCGCAACTACGGCGTCGGTGGCGAGTCCGTCCGGGTCGCTGGCCGACAGCGGATTGACCGTCGAGCCGGCCGGCCCGATGACGTTGAGGGTTCCGTTCGCCAAACCCTCGGGCGTCGTCGCGGTGACCTGCTGGGCAGCAGTGGGGTCGGTGTTGCCGTTCGGGTTGTTGGGGCACAGCGTCGGCACGCTGAAGACCGTCGTCTCCTGCCGGTGGCTGCCCGGGATCTGCGCGAACAGGAACTGGTTCGCCTGGTCGTTCAGCCGCTGCCACGTCGCGGGCTTGTTTTGCGCACGCGAGTGCCCGACGTCCGCGACGCCGACGGAGACCGGCCAGAGCGGGTCGAGCGTCTTGAGGTACTTGAACATGCGGAACGACTCGACCGCCTCGAACAGGTCGTCGGTCCAGCCCTGGATGGCGAACACCGCCGTCTCGTGCCCGGCGAGTTGTTGCGCCCGCCAGCCGGGCTGGTAGTACGCCGAATGGCAGTCGCTGAAGTCCTGCCGAAGCTGCGCAATCACCGGGTCGTCGACACCGGCCGCGTCGTACGGCTCGCCCGCGCTCACCCGCCCGAGCCACGTCGTAAACGTCTCCGGGGCGGTGCACGGCGGCTGCTTCACCGGCGTCGGAGACGTCCCCTCCTCGAACGTGCCGGTCGTCGTTCCGAGCGCGTACAGACCGGCGATGTAGTTGGCTTTCGCCACACCGATCGGGTTGCCGACGCCGTGCGCGTCCGTCGCGCCCTGTGAGGATGAGTACGCCGGGTCACCCGGCAGGTAGCCGGGGTGCCCATTGGGGACGAGCGAGTACGCCAAATCGGTCCAGCCGTACTTGGGGATCGCGACCTGCAGTTGCAGGACGGGAAGCGTCGGATTGACGCTGCGCGGGAACGTCCACGTCGGCTCGGCCGCCTGCAGCCAGCTTTCGCCACCGCCGTAGGACCCGCCGGATACCGCGACCCGGTTCGGGTCCAGGTTCGGGAAGGCGGCGGCCGTGAGCGCCGCGAGGTATTGGCTGTCGCGGATCTCGACGTCCTTGTTCTTCACGCGGATTGTGCCGCTCGGCTCGCAGTCCGATCCAGCGGCCGATCTGCCCGCCGGAACCGTGGGCGGGTGGCACGTCGGGTCGGTGCCGGCCGGCGTGTTCGGCTCGTCGGGACGGTTCGTGCCCTGGTCGGTGAAGCCGCGCGCGGTGTAGGTGAGGACGTAGAAACCGTGCTCGACGAACCAATGGCTGTTCCAGTGGTACTTGTCCGCACCGTCCCCGTCGTCGGTGGTGGATTCCCACTCGTGTTTGTTGTTGCCGAAGCCGTGGAACATCACCATCAGCGGATGCGTCGTGCCGGTGCCGGTGGCCGGAACGGTGACGTCGACGTCCAGCGGCGCTCCGTCGAAGCTGCGCACCTCGCCGGAGCAGATTGTGTCGCCGCCGGGGTACGCCGCGCACGGCAGGCTCAACGGGGACGGCGCTCGCGCGGGTACGAGCGCCGCGCTCGGGGTCGAGGTCACAGTGGCGAGGGAGACGACTACGCCGACGCTCCAGCCGAGAACCAAGGCGCGGCGGACTGTCCGGTTTCGGTGCATGAGCGGCCCCTGTACGACTCGGCTTGTCTGAGATGTCGATGCCCATCCCGATTGGGTGTTCTAACAGCTGCGGCGAAGCTGCCGCACGATCTACCGAACTGGTGCGTGGTATCACCCCCGTACGGCACGATTTGCACCAAGTACGATCCTCGTATGGCGTAGTCATGCCAGCGACGCCCGCCCCTCGCGGTGGACCTCGCCCCCCTTGGCCAGAGGTCCCTCGACATCCAATAGGACTAGCCATAGCGCAGGTACCAGCGCACTGCGACTGAGATGACCTCACGCGGGAATCGATACCCGGGCGGCACACTGACGATGACGCACTAGAACTGGCCATCACATCAGTCTCCTGCCAGCGGGGCGCGCCCAACGCAACATCGCGCCGTAACACAGGGTGTAAGACAGCGGTTTCGAATGCTCCGTCCGGGGGACCACGATCCGATCAGTAATCGAGAAGCGCCACGCTGTGATCGGGCCTAACCTTTCGACGGAGGGCCGGCATGACGCCGAGCCTCACGCGTCAAGGAAGGACCTGAGAATGCCCGCGAAGAATGCCAAGACCGAATCCGACGGCTTCAGCGCCGAGGAGCGTGCCGCGATGAAGCAGCGCACCGCCGAGTTGCGCGCCGAGGGCAAGAAGGGCGCCAAGAAGGCCGACGCTTTGCAGGCGGTCCTCGAAAGGATCGCGCAGATGGCACCGAAAGACCGTGCGCTCGCCGAGTGCGTGCACGCGACCGTAACCGCCACCGCCCCCGAGTTGTCGCCCAAGACCTGGTACGGCATGCCCGCCTACTCGGACGCGGACGGCAAGATCGTCGTCTTCTTCCAGGACGCGGGCAAGTTCAACTACCGCTACTCGACCCTCGGCTTCCAGGATGCGGCGCACCTCGACGACGGCAACATGTGGCCGGTGTCGTACGCGCTCAAGGACTGGAGCACCGCGGTGGAAAAGAAGGTCGCCGAACTGGTGAAGGCCGCGATCTCCTGACTTGGTGCCCCGACCGCCGGGTCGGCGTCAGCCGGCTTAGGCAGATCTCCTCCCGCTGGCGCCGTTGATGTGGAACCGTGACTACATCACGGTGCCGGGCGTGACCGGCCCGCGCAGCGGCAGAACGGGGGACACTCATGCACCGGTGGGCCGAGTTCGTATTGCGGAACCGCAAGGCGGTCGTGGCGTTCTGGGGGATCGTGCTGATAGCGGGCATCATCCTGTCGGGCAAGACGACACAACGGTTGACTGTCGACTTTTCACTGCCCGGTCAGCCGGGCACCGACACTGCGCACAAGATCAAGCAGGCGTTCGGCAACGGCGGCGACACGAACCCGTATCTCGTCTCGGTCACGCTGCCCGAGGGCCAGACCGTGACGGGGCACGAGTCCGCGATAGAGCGCGCGTTCACGGCGG
>JBHEMN010000157.1:0-7857 GCA_046262575.1 Jatrophihabitantaceae bacterium | reverse complement strand
ATTCGCGCGGCAGTCGCGACGCTCCCGCCCGGCCAGACGGACGCTGTCACCATCGCTATTGGGCAACAACCGTCGATCAGGCGGCCGAGGGCGAAGCTGCTCTGCGCGGCCCGCTGATCAGTCGACCCGATCTGCCGGATCAGTCGATCATCGCGAACGGTTCGTAGCCGATCGGCTGCGGCCGAGCCGTCATTTCGTCGAGAGTGCCGGCCTCGGCGAAGGAAGGCAGGACGCGCTGCTGTGCGGCACCGAATAGGTGTGATGAGCCATGTAATCTGGGCCCTCCAGCATCCCCGCCCTCGTAGCTCAGGGGATAGAGCGCCGGACTCCTAAGCCGGGCGTCGCCGGTTCGAATCCGGCCGAGGGCACCGCTGTAGCCCCCGTATTTGTTGGCCTGAAGCGCTTTGACCGAGCCGAGTCGAGCTTTACTACTTGGGCCTCGGGCAACACTCGGGCAACAGCAGCATCGGCCCGCGCAGCTGCGTCGAGCCGATCGGCGGCCTCGCCGAGCCGGTTCTCGAACAGGTGCCCATACAGATCAAGCGTCATAGTGGCCGACTTGTGTCCGAGCATCTGCTGTACGACCTTCACGTCAGCGCCGGAAGCGATCGCGAGCGACGCGGCCGTGTGCCGGAGCCCATGCGGCACAAGTCCATCAAGTCCCCGGTGGACTGCGCCGGAGGGGAGGCCACTGTCCGCAGCCGCGCGCAGCCCACAAGGAGCCGCTGACATGGGAGATCGACGCTACGGATGTCCGGACATGCCTCCTGCGTTGGCCTCTTCGACGTCTTTGAAGAAGCGCTTGGGGACCCGCAGCTTCTCTCCGTGTATCGGGATGACGTGCCACACCCCCGACGGCTGACCCAACGGTGTATTGCGGGGCAGCTCCGTCACGATGCTGCGCGCCTTGCTCATGCTTAACTTGCCGGCGTCCAGCACGAGGATTCGCTGCGTCGTGGCGGCGATGATTCGATAGCGATTAAGTCCCAGGAAGGGCAAGGCGCCGGCAATCCCAGCCACGTAGGCGCTGGCAGTCTGCGCGCCGATCACAGCCTGCAGCTGCTCACCGTCGCGCAGGAACGGTCGTACTGATGCACCGATGGCATCGCGAATCGCCATATGTGTCTCCCTCACCCGTAGCACGGTTCACGCGGCAGCGTAACCGCCCGCGGGTTCCATGGGCGGTTGGGCGGCGCCGAGGCGCACCGTGACGCAGCGGTCATCGCCTACCACTGCACTACGCCGCTCTGCTGAGTTGTCTTGCCGATGCGCAGCGATTGCCTCTTGGTCGGGGGTGGCTGTACGCATGTGATGCACGAGGTTGGCAAGACGCCTAGCCGGGCATGGCCGCCACCCCGGCGCTGACGTGGAGGTACTCTGCGCTCCATGCCGCGAACAGCGTCAACCGAGGTTCGCAGCGAGCGGCCTGTTCGTCCATAACCGCAAACGGCAGCGGCTTCGTTGCCCAGGTGCGCGCAGCGAAGGTCGCGATCACGCGTCCAGCCTCACTGACTGCGGTCGGCCTGTGACGGCGCGGACCTGGCGCATTAAACGTGAACGTGAGCTCTCGGATGCCACATGCGATGCGCTTTTCCTTGGGATCGAGCACGGCGACTTCACCACGCCCAGCCTCGCTGGCATGCCAGGTCCGATGAAAGACTCGCCCCCCACGGCTGCGGTCCATGCGGGCAGACCCGGCGCCTCGATCTGCACATCGCCTCACGGCGTTCGCGCCAGGCGCACGGTGCCGAACGTCGCCACCGTGTATAGGTGGACGTCGTCCTCGTCGCGGGTGAATTCCTGCTACGGCCGTAGCACAGAACTGAACGGGATACACGGCACCAAGGCGGCAAGGGCCAAGCAAGCGACCGCTATCGCCGCAGTGATGCGTGAATTTTTGCCCCGATGCAAAATTGACACGTGCAGATCGTCCAGCGGCATCCGATTGTGCTCTCATACGCCTTCGCCGTGTGGTGGCCGCCGGAGTTGCCGTTCTGGGTGTCTCCGCAGCGCTCGGTGCGCTGCTCATCTTGCTCCGCGGGCGAGCGATGAAATGAGGCGTCCACCCGGTCCGCCATGAGGTCGAGGCAGGGTCCCGGCCACCTTCACAGCAGCGCAAGGCCGAGCCCGGCCGCGGCGGCTGCGAGCCCAGCGGCGAAGCTGCCGATGATGTTGACCGAAGCTTCGAGGATGTCACCGGTCTCGGCGAGCGCGAGCGTCTCCCACGCCCAGGTGGACAGAGTCGTATACCCACCGGCGAACCCGGCGCCGATGATCACCGTCGGGGTGGGCGCCAGTCCGTGGTGCACTGCGAGGCCGGTCGCCAGGCCGAGCAGAAAGCTGCCCGTGACGTTGACGATGACCGTCCCGAATGGGAAGTCGCCGCGGGCGCGATGTTGCACGAGCTGGTCGATGACATAGCGCACGACGGCGCCGACGCCGGCGGCGAGCGCGACCGCGAGGGTGAGCATCAGGTTTCCTTGCGGCTGCGGCGCCTGGGGTTGGCGACGTAACGGATGATGTCGACGTCGTCGAGGATGACGAGCCCGCCGGTGACCAGTTCGTCGAGCTGGGGCAGGAACGTTTCGATGCGATCGGGCGCGTCGACGATGACGATCGCCATGGGCAGATCCTCGGACAGGCTGAGCAGGCGCGAAGTGTGCAGGTGCCCGGTGGCCCCGAACCCGGCGGTGCCGCGAAAGACCGAGCAGCCGGCGAGGCCGGCGCGGCGTGCTCGATCGATGATCTCGCTGGACAACGAGTGGTGCCGGTAGCGGTCGGACTCGCCGATGAAGATCGTGAGCCTCTTGGCTGGTCCTTGCAGTCTCACGACGGACTCCTGTTCTCGCGTGCGCGACGGCGGTTGGCGGCGACGGCTCGACCGAGGACGAGACCGAACGCGGCGGCGGCCAGCCCGGCGACGATGCTCGCGGCCAGGTAGGCGATGGCGGTGCGGGGGTGATGGTGGGCGAACAGCAGATCGGTGGTGACGGCGATTGAGGAAAACGTGGTGAACGCGCCGCAAAACCCGGTGCCGAGCAGCGGGCGAAGGTAGCGGGAGGAGACGATGTCGGCCGTGGCGACTACGACGAGCATCAGGAGGAACACGCCGGCGACGTTGACACTTAGCGTCGCCCACGGGAACCGCCAGTTCCGGGTCGGCCAGGTTGAGGTGGCGCCGTAACGGGCCCATCCGCCCAGGCAGCCGCCGAGGAAGATGGCGAGCAGGACATCTGCGCGCAGGCGCGGCCAGCGAGACCGCCGTGCGTGTTCGAACGGCGACGGCCCCGCGCGCTCGGCGGGGCCCGCGGCCGAGTCGAGGTCCGGGTCGATGGGCAAGCTCACGCAGTCATCCTCGATGCTCGCTCGGAAAATGGCCTACTCGGCCTCGGGGCTCGTCGGTCCGTCGACTGCCGCCGTCTCTTGCTCCGCGACCGCCGCGGACTTCGGTGGCACGCCGGTGCGGTGCCGTGGTCGGGCGACCTCGTCTTCGTCCTCAAGTGCCTCAGCCCGTTGGCGGGCTTCATCGGTGTGCGGCACGTAAAGCCGCTGGGCGACCGAGGTGGGCAGCACAGCGGAGACGACGACTACGCAGATGAGCACGGAGAACTGCGCCCGGGTGATGATGCCAGCGGTGAAACCGTAGGTCGCGGAGATGGTGCCGAAGGTGAGCCCGGTGCTCATCAGCAAGGTCGCGAACATGGCGTGCGCGCCGGCCCAACGCCTCGCCAGCGGGTACACCGCGCCGCCCTTGCAACCAAGCTTCACCGTCAGCAGCAGCGCGAGCAGTCCGACGTTGGCCCACACCAGTGGGAGGGACACCTTCATCCCGGAGTTGATGAAGAAGAACGGTGTCAGCCCGGCGAACGCCAGCGTGCGGAATCGACTGGCGACCTCACGGTGCGCGGCGAACGTCTTCGACAGCGCTAGACCGAGAACGAACACCGGCAGCGCTGCTTGGCTCGCGGCACGGTCGCCGAGCCACATCAGCACAAGTACGGCGGCGAGCACCCATTTGATCTCCGGCTCGATGACCCGGTTTCCGTAGCGGCGGAAGAACAGCTCATCGACCCGGGGCATCGCGACGATCAGCAGGACGGAGACAAGCACGAAGGGCACCAACCACCAGGTTGGTTTGATGAACAGCAACGTCAACGCCGCCACGGTCGCCAGGTCGGTCACGAACGTCGATGACAGCAAGAGTTGCCCGATGGCGGAATCCGATAGGCCCATCTCGACAATGACTGCGAACACAACTGCCAGGCTCGTCGTCGGAAGCGCCACCCCGCCGATCTCGGCCGCCTTCCAACTCCACCCCGCCAGGTACCGGCACGCCAGCAGCGCACCCACGAACGGCGCCCCGAACGATGCCAAGCCGATGGAGAGACTCGGCACCAGCGTCCGACGCATGGCAGCTGTGTCGATCTCGGCTCCGGCCTGGAATGTCAACACCATGGAGCCGAGCGCGGCCAGGAACGCCAGCCACTGAGGGCGAGCAAGGTTGAAGGAATTGCCCGCGACGACGCCGATAACGATCTCCACGACAGCCACCGACAGCGCCAACTCCACCGACGCCATGCTCGCCACCAACACGATGGCCGCGACAATCGCAGCCGTACCCAGGTCCATGACTACCTCCGAGGTCACCCAGCACAAATCGCGCCAGGGACCATCGGCCGGTCTGCGGCGGTTCGGGCTAGGAGTTTGCCAGCCCCGGCGGGACCCATCGCCGTGCCCTTATTGATTCGCAAACAGCGTCTCGCGTCAACCCTGCGCAGTCGATCGAGTAGCTCATTCAGCGCACGCCTCGCGTGCGGAACTGGATGCTGATCCGCTGGCCGACAGCCCGCGCCGTCTTGGGCACCGCATGCTCCCAGGTGCGCTGGCAGCTGCCGCCCATCACCGCCAGATCGCCGTGCCCGAGTTCATGGCGCAGCGTGGCGCCGCCTCCGCGGGGCCGCAGGGCCAGGGTGCGCGGCGTTCCCAACGAGACGATCGCCACCATCGTGTCCTGGGTGCGAGCGCGGCCGGTGGTGTCGCCGTGCCAGGCGACACTGTCACGCCCGTCGCGGTACAGGCACAAGCCGGCGGTGACGAACGGCTCGCCCAGTTCGGCGCCGTAATGCGCATCGAGGGCGGCCTTCGCCGCGTCCAGGGCCGGGTCGGGCAGCGCATCGCCTGCACCGTAGAAGCACAGCAACCGCGGGACGTCGACCACCCGCTCGTACATCTCGCGCCGCTCGCCCTGCCACGGCACGGCCCTTAACAGCCGGCCGAACAGCGCGTCGGCGCCGGTGAGCCAGCCTGGAGCGACATCGAGCCAGGCGCCGTTTTGGAGCTCGGTGCGCCGGACCGCACGATCGATCGGCGCCAGCGCGACGTCGCCGCCGAGGTCGAGCAGCGAGCCCTGAAATGCAGCCACCACGGCTCACAACCTACCCCAGTTTATGGAACGATTGTTCGATGCGGACCAGTCGCCTGGGCTTCAGGCGTCGACGGTGTCGCCCGCCGCGAGGTGAGCGAACTCGCTACCGTGCTCGGCGCTGATCCGAGCCAGGTGTGCCTCGACGAAGCCGAGGCCTCTCTCGTTCAACAGTCCGTCGTGGATCTGGTACACGTGCGGCGCCCGAACCGAGACGACGAAGTCGATCACCTCGCCGGTCTTGGACCACGGCGCATGAATCGGGGCCAGCAGAGCTCGCACCGTGACCGGCGGTACTACGAGCGAGTCACCGGGGTGATAGACGGCGCCCTCGATGAGATAGGCGATGTTAGCCACAACCGAGATCGTCGGATGGATCAGTGCGTGCTGGCCACCGAAGGTCTGCACTGCGAAGCCGGCCGCGTCGAAGGCCTCCCCCGCGTCTACCGCCTCAACCTGCCCGCCGAGATCGCCCAGCATGGATGCGACGGCGCTCGGTGCCCAGACGCGCAGCCGCGGATCCTTGGCCGCCGCGGCGCGCAGGCGATCGACGTCGATGTGGTCGGCGTGCTCGTGGGTGATCAATACACCACCCGCACCGTCGAGCGCCGTCTCGACCTCGCTGAAGGTGCCCGGGTCGAGCACCAGCGAGCGGTCGCCGTCGTCGAGCCGTACGCAGGAATGGGTGAACTTGGTGAGTCGCATCAGGATCCTCCGCCGATCAGCGCGGCAAGTTTAGAAGAGGGGCTGGATGCCCCACGACCCCGCCCAGGAGTCCTCGGGGGCCAGCACCACGAGCCCCGTCCCGGAGTTGAAGGCGTCGGCCGGGCAGCTCATCGGCTCGACCGCGACGCCGGGCTGCCCCCCGGCCACGGCATCAGGCGTGAAGATCTGCAGGAAACCGAACGCCTCGTCGAACCATAGCTGCGCACCGCCGGTGCTGGTGCGCACTTCGACGGCTCCGCGCCCGTCCGCGGCCGAGAGCCCGGCGAATCCGTCATCCATCCGCAGTCCTGCCAGCCGCCGACCGCGCCGCAGGTCATAGGGCGTGCCGTTGACCGGCTGCACGCCCACCGGCACCTTGAACTCGTCAACGAGGATCCGCTCCCGTGCCGGCACCTTGACCGTCACCTCGTCGAGAGCGTGCCCGCGGGTGGACAGGTACGGATGGAAGCCGGCGCCGAACGGCGCACGCAGCGCGCCGGTATTGTGCGCGACGGCAGTGACCTCGAGCCCGTGCTCGGCGTCAAGTGCGTAGGTGACTTCGACGCGCAGCTCGAAGGGCCACCCCGGCTGCGGAACGATGTCGAGCGCGAGCGCAACGGCTGACGTCTCATGCCGCACCGGCACCCAGCGGGCCCATCGGCCCAGGCCGTGGATCGCATTGCCGGCCGCGGGTTCGGACAACGCGAGTTGGTGGGTGTTGTCGTCGAAGGTGTAGGTGCCACCGCGCAGCCGGTTGGGCCACGGTACTAACACCGCGCCGCAGCCCTTGGGCGGCAAATCACCGTCCCCGTAGGTGAACGTGACGTCGACGCCTCGATGGGCGTACCGGCGCAGGCCCGCGCCGACTTCGACAACCGTCGCCTCGTGATCGCCCGCGGCGATACTGAACTGCCGTCCGGTCAGCGCCATTGGCCGACGTTAGCGAGCAATGCCTTCCGCCGTCTCGATAGTGCGGGTGTCGTATCGCCAGAACGGGCGCACCAGCAGGCCCGCCACCAGCACGACGACGATGCACGCGAGGCCGCCGGCGACCCACGAGAAGGCCGCGCCGGTAAAGGCAGCGGTCGCTCCCGCGCGCAGGTCACCCAAGCGCGGTCCGCCCGCGACGACCGCGATGAAGACGCCCTGCATCCGCCCGCGCATCTCATCCGGGGCATAGGTCTGCAGGATCGTCTGCCGATACACCGCGCTGATCAGGTCGGCCGCCCCGCCGAACGCGAGCAGCACCACTACCAGCCAGAGCTGATGCGCCAGCCCGGCCAGCGCCACGGCCGCGCCCCAGCCGGCAACCGCGACGACGAGCGCGCGGCCCTGCCGGCGTACCCGTCCGATCCAACCGCTGGACACACCGGCCAGCACCGATCCGATCGCGATGGCGGCGTACAACGGGCCGACCGTGCCATGAAAACGTTCGTCGGCAACGGCAGGGAACAGCGCTCTCGGCATCGCCAGGCTCATCGCCACGATGTCGACGAGAAAGGACATGAGCAGCACCGGGCGAGACGCGATGAACCTCAAGCCGTCGACTACATCGCGCACGCCGGGGCGCCGCCCGACCGGGCGGTCGGGGGGGATCGGCGGCAGGCGCAACGCCGCGAAGAGGGCTGCGGTGAACGACAGTGCGTCAATGCCGTACGCATCGGCGAAGCCGTGGGGCAGGCTCACGAGCACGCCGGCGATCAACGGCCCGACGACCATCCCGACACTGC
>JBHEMN010000156.1:0-3482 GCA_046262575.1 Jatrophihabitantaceae bacterium | reverse complement strand
GTGCCCAGGTGGCCAACCGGTTGCAGGCCCTTCTGGTCGAACAGACCGGCTGCCCCCTGCCGCAGCCCCCGCCGCCGACAGCGGGCCGGACGGTGCATTGGGTCGAGCCGCGCACGGTGGTCGAGGTGCAGTTCGCCAACTGGACGGCAGAGGGCCGGCTGCGTCATCCGGTGTTTCGGGGGGTACGCAAGGACAAGCGAGCAGACGAGGCGGTGGGCGATGCCTGAGCGGGTGTCCGTGCAGGTCGAGGGACGGCAGTTGACGCTGTCCAACCTGGGCAAGGTGCTCTACCCGGGCACCGGGTTCACCAAGGGTGAGGTGATCGACTACTACACCCGCGTCGCGCCGGTGCTGTTGCCGCACCTGGCCGATAGGCCGCTGACCGTGAAGCGCTACCCGAACGGCGTCGACGGATCGTTCTTCTTCGAGAAGAACGCGTCTCGCGGGACGCCGCCGTGGGTACGCACCGTGACACTGCGGGTTCCCGGCTCCACGAAGAATCGCGAAACGATCGACTACATCGTCGTCGAGGAACTGGCCACCCTGGTCTGGCTGGCCAACCTCGCCGCGCTCGAACTGCACGTGCCGCAGTGGCGAATGCCGCGCCGAGCGCGCAACCCGCGCACCGACCTCATCGTGTTCGACCTGGATCCGGGCGCCCCTGCCGCCATCGGCGAGTGCTGCGAGGTGGCGCTCGCGCTGCGGGAACTGCTGCGGGCGGACGGTCTCGCGCCGGCGGTCAAGACATCAGGCTCGAAAGGCATGCAGGTCAGCGCCCCGGTGTCGGTGGACGATCCCGAGACGCCGTCGCGCTACGCCCGGGCGCTTGCCGAGCGGTTGGCCGCCGAGCGTCCCGACCTGATCGTGTCCCGGATGACCAAATCGTTGCGATCGGGCAAGGTGCTCGTCGACTGGAGCCAGAACAATCCGGCCAAGACGACAGTGGCGCCGTACTCGCTGCGGGCGCGAGCGGAACCGACCGCCTCCACCCCCGTGACCTGGGACGAGGTGGCCTCCGGCGAGGCGCTGCGGTTCACCGCCGGGGACGTGCTCGATCGGGTGCAGGAGCGTGGTGACCTGTTCGCCGACGCGCTCGAGGACGGCTCCCGCGCGCGCATCACGCCGACCATGGCTACCGACGAGTAGACTTCGCTGCTTGGTCGACCGCCGTCGTGACGCGACGCCGGATTCGGAAAGGACGCGATGTCCACCGCTGTCGGTACTGAGCCGTCCGAACTCGGGCGAGGTGGTCGCCTGCCGCGCTCGGCGCGACGCAAGCAACTGCTGGCCGCGGCCCAGGAGGTCTTCGTCGCCAACGGCTACCACGCCGCGGCGATGGACGACATCGCGGAACGGGCCGGGGTTTCCAAGCCGGTCCTGTACCAGCACTTTCCCGGCAAGCTCGAGCTGTACCTCGCGTTGCTCGACACTCAGGCCGAGATGCTCGGCGCTGCGGTCCACGAGGCCCTATCCGCGACCGACGACAACCGGGCTCGCATCCACGGCGTGCTGAGTGCCTACTTCGAGTTCATCGGCCGCACCGACGAGCACGGCGCATTCCGGCTCATCTTCGAGACCGATCTGGGCAACGATCCGGCCGTCCGCGCCCGCGTCGAGGCCGTCGCGCAGCGAACGATGCAGGCCGTCGCCGACACGGTCGCCGGTGACACCGGTCTGGGGCGGGCGCAGGCCGAACTGCTGTCCACGGCGCTGACCGGCGCGGCGCAGGTCGCCGCGAGATGGTGGCTGGCCAGCGACCGGCCGATCTCGCAGGGCGACGCCGTCCGGTTGCTCGAATCCCTGCTGTGGCGTGGCATCTCGAACTTTCCGCGCCAGGGCGAGCCGGGGCACTGAGGCCTGCAGTTGCTCCCGTTCGCTGTGGGCGCAGGGGTTACGACGGACGCGCCCCGGCGCCTCGACTACCGTGGGCGATGACAGCGGCAACGACTGCAGGAGGACGCGTGGAGGTCAAGATCGGTGTGCTGCACACACCGCGCGAGATCGTGCTCGAGAGCTCGCAGACCCCCGCGGAGGTGGAAGAGCTCGTCGCGACGGCTCTGAAGAGCGTCGACGGGCGGCTGTCCCTCGTCGACGAGCGGGGCCGCAAGGTGATCGTCCCGGCCAACCTGGTCGCCTACGTGGAGATCGCCCAGTCCGACGTGCGGCGGGTCGGCTTCGCCGCAGGCTGACCCTCGGTCCTGGCGACGGCTGGGTTGCGATCAGCTGTTTAGCCCCAGAGCGCGCATGCGCTCCTCGTGGCGGTCGGTGATGCGACCGATCAACCCGGCCAGGCCGGCCAAGTCACCCGCTCCCCCGACGAGCAGCACCATCAGCGCATCGCGATCGGCTAGCACGTGTTGCGTCTGACTGATCGCCTCGCCGACGAGGCGCCGCGCCCACAGCGCCAGCCGTCCCGCGATCGCGGGCTGCGCGGCGACGGCAGCATGCACCTCGCGCACCGCGAACTCGGCTCGGCCCGCGTCGGTCAGCACCTCGTGGATCAGCCCCCGTGTCGACTCGTCGACGAACTCGGCCACCTCGCGATAGAAATCACCAGCCATCCCGTCGCCGACATAGGCCTTCACGACGCCCTCGAGCCACGTCGACGGTGCGGTCAGCGAGTGGTAGGTCTCCAGGGCAGGGATGAACGGTTCCATCGCATCGTGCGGGGCGACGCCGAGATCGTGCAGGCGATCGACCAAGCGCTGGTAGTGCCCGAGTTCGACCGCCGCCATGACCGACATCTCCGCCCGACCGACCAGCGTGGGCGCCATTCGAGCGTCGTCGGCCAGCCGGTCGAAAGCGCACAGCTCCCCGTAGGCCAGTGCGCCGAGCAGGTCGACCAGGGCGGCATCGACGGGCACCTGCGCAGGGTAGCGGGCCCATCCCGGCCGACGGCCGCTAGACTGGTACCTATCAGCGCACCAAGAATCTGCGCGTTGACCGCGGTCACCTTGGCGCCTCCCTCCGAATCGGGTCGCAGGCACCTTCGTCACCAGAGCCACTTTCTCATCGGTCGACGCACCTGTCCTGAGGACGTCAATGACCGAGAACTCCACCTCTGAGCTGCTGCCCGGCCTGCCGCCGGACATCGCTGCCGAGATCGCACCGCTCGCGGCCCGCGCCCCGGTAAGCACCGACAGCCCCGCGTTCAGCGATTTCGACATCCGCCCCGAGATCATCGGTGCGCTTGCCGAAGTCGGCATCGTGCGCACGTTCGCGATCCAAGAAATGACCTTGCCGATCGCGCTCGCCGGCAACGACCTGATCGGCCAGGCCCGTACCGGCACCGGCAAGACCCTGGGCTTCGGCGTCCCGCTGCTGAACCGGCTCAGCTTGCCCGGCGGCTCCGGCGCGGCGCCTCAAGCCCTGGTGATCGCCCCGACCCGCGAACTCGCCGTGCAGGTGGCCGGCGATATAGCCGCCGCCGGCAGGAAGCTGGGCGCCCGCGTCCTCACCATCTACGGCGGACGGGCCTACGA
>JBHEMN010000155.1:0-11102 GCA_046262575.1 Jatrophihabitantaceae bacterium | reverse complement strand
CCGCCGGATTTGGGAGTGGCTCCCGCCGGTGTGCCGAATACCTCGGCATGCACAGGGATGTTGAGCGAGGCGTGGTCCATCAGCCAGCGCGCCGCGAGGCCGTAGGTGGCCGGATCGCGGGTCGCGTACACGTCCTGCGCGTAGTACCGGACGTTGTAGGCGAACCACGCCAGCGCGACCAGCGCCGCGGCCCCGGTGAACACCAGCGTGCTGCGCGGCACCGGCTCGTTGGGCAGACCGGCCAGCGCCATCGCCGCGCCGGCCCCGACGAGGCCGAGCGAGAGCGCAACCGGCGCCGTGAAGGCTCCGGCCAGCAGCAGCACCATCGGCCCGAGGCTGAATCCGGCCACCGCCGAGGCGACCAGTTCGGGGGACGCGACAGCCAGCCGCGACAGCCACCCGCTCGATCCGGTGGGGCGGCCCGTGCCAGGGACGACTCGGGAGGACGAGGTGTCGACCTCGCGCGGTTTCGCCTGCGCCATCGACCCTCCTGCCCGCTTCGGCGCCGTCCCCGGCGTGGCGACTGTCCGAACCTACGAGGGCCGCCATCGGTATGGTCCCAGGGTCCCCTTTTCCTCGTCGCGAAGCTGCCGGGAGCGCGCAGATGGACAAGACCTACGACTCGGTCACTGTCGCAGTCGCCGACATCCCCGACGGAGCCTCGCTCGCGGTCGGCGGATTCGGGTTGGGCGGGATTCCGCACAACTTGATCGGCGCGCTGCTCGAGCAGGGGGCAAGCGGACTGGAGACCGTCTCCAACAACTGCGGCGTCGACGGTGCCGGACTCGGCATGCTGCTGCAGGCCGGCCGAATCCGTCGCACCACCGGGTCCTACGTGGGTGAGAACCGCGAGTTCGCCCGGCAGTACCTGGCCGGGGAGCTCGAGCTGGAGCTGTGCCCGCAGGGGACGCTCGCCGAGCGGCTGCGCGCGGGCGGTTCGGGCATCGCGGCCTTCTACACGCCCACCGGCGTCGGGACGATGGTCGCCGAGGGCGGCCTGCCGTGGCGCTACCACCCCGACGGCACGATCGCGATCGCGTCTCCGCCGAAGGAGGTGCGCCGCTTCGGCGAGCGCGACTACGTGCTCGAGTTCGGCATCGTCACCGACTTCGCGCTGGTCCGGGCCAGCCTGGGGGACCGGCACGGCAACCTCAGCTACGCCTCGGCGGCGCGAAACTTCAACCCGTTGTGCGCGATGGCCGGTCGGATCACGATCGCCGAGGTCGAACACCTCGTCGAGCCCGGCGAACTCGACCCCGAGCACGTCGACACACCGGGCGTCTACGTGCAGCGCGTCGTCGAGGTCGGCACGGGCGGCAAGCAGATCGAGAAGCACACCACGCGCCCCCGGCCGGAGGTCGCCTCATGACACTCACCCGCACCGAACTGGCCGCGCGAGTGGCCGCCGAGCTGTCCGACGGGCAGTACGTCAACTTGGGCATCGGCCTGCCGACGCTGATTCCGAACTACATCGCGCCGGACGTCCACGTCGTGCTGCAGTCCGAGAACGGCATCCTCGGCGTCGGCCCGTACCCCTACGACGGTGACGAGGACGCCGATTTGATCAACGCTGGAAAGGAGACGGTGACGATCCTGCCCGGCGCTGCGTTCTTCGACTCCGCCACCTCGTTCGGGATGATCCGCGGCGGGCACATCGACGTGGCGGTACTCGGCGCCATGCAGGTGTCGGCGCGCGGTGATCTGGCCAACTGGACCATCCCGGGCAAGATGATCAAGGGGATGGGCGGCGCGATGGACCTGGTGCACGGCGCCAAGCGGGTGATCGTGATGATGGAGCACGTGGCCAAGGACGGCTCGCCGAAGATCGTCACCGAGTGCTCGCTGCCGCTGACCGGTAGGGCGTGCGTGCAGACGCTGATAACCGACCTGGCCGTAATCGACGTGACCTCGGCGGGACTGGTGCTGCGCGAGCTCGCCCCCGGCGTGAGCGTCCAGGACGCGCGTGCCGTCACCGAACCCGAGCTCGCCGAGGCGCCCGGCCTGCACGAGATGGCCATTCCGCCCGGCTCCTGACCCGGCCGAGGCGCCGCCCGAGCCGCCCGCCTGAGAGAGGTCCCGCCCGAGCGACGCCCGCCCGAGCCGGGCGGGTTTCGACGGCAGCCGTGACGGACCGCCATCGAGACGAATTGTCTTGTAGAATAAGGCGAAAGTCCTTGCCAGCCTTGTTGGTGGAGTGATATATTAGATCACATGAGCGAACTGGTCGCGGGTGGCTACAGCGCCGGCCCGACGCCGTCGCTGATCGAGGCCGAACTCGCCCCAGACGACGTCGCCGCCTGGGCCGCCTCGGTAACCCCCGGCACCGGCGTGCTGTCCACCCTCGCGGTCCTGGATCCGCACCGGCTCACCCCAGCCGGGCGCGTCGACGCGCTGGGCGCGCTGGAGCGGCACCTGAGTTGGCTGCAAGCTCGCCAGCACCGCCTGCTTGCGGTCATGGCCGCCCAACCAGTGTCGGCCACCCCACTAGGGGAATGCGACCGGCAGTGGGTCACCGAAGATGTCGCCTGCGCGCTGCGGCTCTCGGCCGTCACCGCCGCCGACCGGCTCGAGCAGGCCACCGCGCTGTCGCGGCTGCCCGCCACCCTGGAAATGCTCGAGGCCGGCCTGCTCAGCACCCACCAGGCCCGCGCCGTGGCTCAAGCCACCATGAGCCTCGATGACGAGGCAGCGACCTCCGTCGAGCAGGCGGTTCTGCTCGCAGCGCCGCAACAGTCCCTGACGGAGCTGCGCCGCTCCCTGCACAAGGCGGTCTTGGCCGGCGCACCGAAGTCGGCAGAGGAGCGCCACGCTGAGGCGCTCACGCAACGCCGGGTGGTTCGGGTCCCTGACGCGGCCGGGATGTCGGGGATCTGGATGCTGCTGCCCGATGCCGGTGCCAGCACGGTGATGACCGCCGTCGACGCCCTGGCCCGCCGCGTCACCGCCGATGACCGACGCACTGCCGATCAACGCCGCGCCGACGCCGTGATCCAGATGGCCATCGACACCCTGCGCGCCGCGACCAGCGCCCAGTTGCCCACCGAGCACGGCCTGCGCCCGGCGGTGCAGGTATCCGTCGCCCTGTCCACCCTGCTCGGGCAGGACGAGCAACCCGGCGACCTGGCCGGCACCGGTCCCATCCCCGCCGCACTCGCCCGGCGCCTGGCCGCCGACCCCAGCGGCACCTGGCGGCGCCTGGTCACCGACGAGCGCGGTCGGCTGCTCGACTACGGGCGTCGCACCTACCGCCCACCCCAAGACCTCACCAACCACGTCATCGCCAGAGACCGCACCTGCCGCTTCCGGCACTGCAACCGCCAGGCCCGGCACTGCGAAATCGACCATCAGACCGCGTGGGAGCACGGCGGCCCGACCAACGAAGCCAACCTGCTCGCCCTGTGTTCTCGACACCACCACGCCAAACACGAAGCCGGTTGGAGCCCGAAACGCCTCCCCGACGGCCGCACCCGATGGACCAGCCCCACCGGCCACCGCTACCACCGGGAGCCAGCCACCTACCCCATCGACCACACCACCGAAGCCCACCCGAACCTGGGCGCGCCCGACCGGCTCGAAGCAGACCCCGACCCCCCACCCTTCTGAGCAGCGCCACCAGAACCACCTCGACGCGGTACCCCGACGCGGGCGGGCAGCTGCGCGGGCTCGCTAGTCGACCAACTCCTCGGCGAGCAGGTCCATGAGCAGGTCGTCGTGCCACGTGCCGTCATTGCCGCGCTCACTTCGGCGCAGGATGCCCACGGGCCGAAAACCCACCTTCAGGTAGCAGCGGATGGCAGCGTTGTCGGCCGCGGGGTCGATCTCGATGCGGTGATGGCCATGGTCGTCGATAAGGTGCCGGGCCAGAGTCCGGACCGCGTCCGTGCCCAGACCGCGCCCGTGGACGGCCGGGTCGAGGTAGATATCGATGTTGGCATGCCGGTAGTCCGGCTCCTCCTCGGCGGACCACTGGATCCACCCCACCACCTGTCCGTCCAGTTCGATGACGTACGGCTTCGAGTCGGGCTCGTCGAAGTCCTCAGTGACCGCGGCTACCAGGTCCTCGCCGCCTCGCCAGTGCGCGTGGACCTCCGGCGTCCCGCGGATTGCCGCGAGAGCAGGGATGTGGTCTCGGGTGGCCGGCTGCAGCCGGACCAGCGAGCCTGACAGCGTGGTCATGTCCGAAGGATAAATCCCGCAGGGGGGCCACCCGATTTTCGAAGCGATGATCGCTCTGCGGGGCGCTCAGCCTCGGCAGCGCTACTTGAGCAGAGCGCGAGCCATCACCATGCGGTTGATCTGGTTGGTGCCCTCATAGATCTGCGTGATCTTCGCGTCGCGCATCATCCGCTCGACAGGGAAGTCCATCGTGTAGCCGGCGCCGCCGAACAATTGCACCGCATCGGTGGTGACCGACATGGCCGTGTCGGACGCGAAGACCTTCGCCGCGGACGAGGTGAACGTCAGATTCGGCTCTCCCCGCTCGGCGCGGGCGGCCGCTGCGTAGACAAGCTGCCGCGATGCCTCGATGCGCATGGCCATGTCGGCGAGCATGAACTGGATGCCCTGGAAGTCGGCGATAGCCCGGCCGAATTGGCGGCGCTGCTTGACGTAGCCGACGGTCGCGTCGAAGGCGCCCTGCGCGATGCCGAGCGCCTGCGCGCCTATCGCCAACCGCGTGTGATCGAGAGTGACCAGCGCGGTCTTGAAACCGGTACCGGGCTCGCCGACGATGCGCTCGGCGGGGATGGTGCAGTCCTCGAAGTAGATCTCGCAGGTGGGCGAGCCCTTGATGCCGAGCTTGCGCTCCTTCGCGCCGACGGAGAACCCCGGGTCGTCCTTGTGCACGACGAAGGCCGAGATGCCGTTCGCGCCCCGGTCCGGGTCGGTGACGGCCATGACCGTGTAGTAGGTCGAGACGCCGGCGTTGCTGATCCAAGCCTTCGTCCCGTTCAGCACCCAATGGCCGCCGTCGAGCACTGCTCGGGTGCGCATCGCTGCGGCGTCCGAGCCCGCTTCCCGCTCGGACAGCGCGTAGCTGAACATCGCCGTGCCCGAGGCGACCTCGCCCAGCAACTGCTTCTTGAGCTGCTCGGAGCCAGCCAGGATGACCGGCATGGTGCCGAGTTTGTTGACGGCCGGGATGAGAGAGGACGACGCGCAGGCGCGGGCCACCTCCTCGACGACAATGCACGCCGAGATGGCGTCGGCGCCCGCGCCGCCGTACTCCTCGGCGATGTGCACAGCGTGGAAACCCGCCCGCACCAGCGCGTCGTGGACGTCGTGCGGGAATTCGCCCGACGCGTCGATCTCCGCGGCCCGTGGGGCGATCTTGTCATCGGCGAGCGCTCGGACGGCCTGGCGCAGCAGCGTCTGCTCATCAGTGAGCCGGTACCGGTCGAAATCAGGATTGCCGATGGCCATGGCTAGATAGTAGGACGACCGAATAGTTTGTCAGTGAGCGCGAGCCGCGGGCGCACCACCACACGCTGACCCTGGTGGGGGTGGTGATCAGCGTGCACATCGCGGGCACGTACGCCTTCTCGCCCCTCGGCGGCCTGTTCTGTGACCGGTTCGGCGCCCCGGCGGCCATCCGGCTCGGCGCGGGCACGCTACTCGCGGCCGGGCTGTGCGGCACCCTGGCCAGCACCGCTCCGGTCGCGCTGCTGACGGCAGCGCTGTTCCTGCTCGGCCTCGGTTGGAGTTTCTCACTCATCGGCGCCAGCACGCTGCTCACGGCATCGGTCCCGTTGGCGCACCAGGCCGCGGCGGCGAGCGCCGAACGCCTCCCCCGACCGAGGTGATGTCTGCAACGCGGCTATCCTCGTGACGAGCCGTGACTGGCGTGTTCGTAAGGTGGATCCACCACCGGGGAGCGGCTCGGTAGAACCGCCGCGCGCCTGGGTGCCCTCGATGCCACTACCTGGAGGCGCGCCATGTCACAGCCCTTTGATGCCGCTACGGTGTCGACTGCCTACCGCAGCGCGCTCGAGGTCATCGCGGCCGTCGAGCCCACCGTCGCCGACGCCATCCGCAGCGAGCTCGCCGACCAGCGCGCCTCGCTCAAGCTGATCGCCAGCGAGAACTACGCCTCGCCCGCCGTGCTGCTGACGATGGGCACCTGGCTGTCGGACAAGTACGCCGAAGGCACGATCGGGCACCGCTTCTACGCCGCCTGTCAGAACATCGACACCGTCGAGCAGGCCGCCGCAGAGCACGCCCGAGCTCTGTTCGGGGCGCCGCACGCCTATGTGCAGCCGCATTCGGGTATCGACGCCAACCTGGTCGCCTTCTGGGGCATCCTCGCCCAGCGCATCGAGTCACCGGCCCTGGCCGACGCAGGGGCCAAGCACGTCAACGACCTGTCCGGCGACGACTGGGAAGCACTGCGCAGGTCGCTGGGCAACCAGCGCGCGCTCGGCATGTCGCTCGACGCCGGCGGGCACTTGACGCACGGCTTCCGGCCAAACATCAGCGGCAAGATGTTCCACCAGTCCTCCTACGGCACCGACCCGGCCACCGGCCTGCTCGACTACGACGACGTGCGCGCGAAGGCCCGCGAGTTCAAGCCGCTCGTGCTGATCGCGGGCTACTCGGCCTACCCGCGCAAGGTGAACTTCGCCAAGATGCGCGAGATCGCCGACGAGGTGGGCGCGACGCTGATGGTCGACATGGCGCACTTCGCTGGGCTCGTCGCCGGCAAGGTGTTCACCGGCGATTTCGACCCGGTGCCGTTCGCGCATGTGACGACCACGACCACGCACAAGTCGCTGCGGGGCCCCCGCGGCGGCCTGGTGCTGTGCCAAGCCGAGTACGCCGACTCGATCGACCGCGGCTGCCCGATGGTGCTCGGCGGTCCGCTCGGGCACGTGATGGCGGCCAAGGCGGTGGCACTGGCCGAGGCGCGCAGACCGGACTTCGCCGCCTACGCCCAAAACGTCGCAGCCAACGCGGTCGTGCTGGCCGACGGGTTGATGCGACGCGGCGTGCGGTTGGTCACCGGCGGCACCGAGAACCACCTGGTGCTGCTCGAGGTGGCCTCGTTCGGCCTCACCGGCCGCCAGGCCGAATCGGCACTGCTGGACTCCGGCATCGTCACCAACCGCAACGCGATCCCGCGCGACCCGAACGGTGCCTGGTACACCTCGGGGGTGCGCATCGGCACGCCCGCCCTCACCTCGCGCGGCTTCGGGGCGGCCGAGTTCGACCGGGTCGCGGAGCTGATCGTGGACGTCCTGACTTCCACCTCGCCGTCCGCCGCGATCTCGGGCGCAGCGTCCAAGGCCAAGTACACGATTGCCGACGGTGTCGCTGACAAGATCCACTCCGCCGCGAATGAACTGCTCGACGCCCACCCGCTATACCCCGGCCTGGAGTTGACCTGATCGAGCGGCGCGCACCCCGTTGGCCGAAGGCGGCGACGGCTCGACGGCCAGCAGCTAGCGTGAGCCGCAGGGCGACGCGAGAGGATCACAGATGAGCGAGCAGGGGTCAGCGCACATCGGGGTGAGCGGGCTGGCGGTCATGGGCCGCAACCTGGCCCGCAACCTCGCCAAGCACGGGCACACGGTCGCGTTGCACAACAGGTCGCCCGAGCGCACCCGCAGCTTGGTCGAGCAGCACGGCGGCGACGGCACCTTCGTGGCGAGCGAGTCGATGCCCGACTTCGTCACCAGCCTCGCGCGCCCGCGCGCCGTCATCGTCATGGTCAAGGCGGGAGAACCCACCGACGCGGTGATCAACGAACTGGTTCCGCTGCTCGACGACGGCGACATCGTCATCGACTGCGGCAACGCGCACTACGTCGACACCCGACGACGCGAAGCGCAGCTCAAGGAGCACGGCTTGCACTTCGTCGGCTGCGGCGTGTCCGGCGGCGAGGAGGGCGCCCTCAACGGCCCCAGCATCATGCCTGGCGGCTCCGTGGAGTCCTACCAGAAGCTCGGGCCGATCTTCGAGTCGATCGCCGCACAGGTCGACGGCACGCCGTGTTGCGTGCACGTCGGCCCGGACGGCGCCGGCCATTTCGTCAAGATGGTGCACAACGGCATCGAGTACGCCGACATGCAGCTCATCGCGGAGGCCTACGACCTGCTCCGCACCGGCTTGGCGCTCGAACCCGCTGAGATCGGCGAAATCTTCCGCACCTGGAACGAGGGTGATCTCGACTCGTTCCTCATCGACATCACCGCAGACGTCCTCATGCACACCGACGCCGAAACCGGAAAGCCCTTCGTCGACGTCGTGCTGGACCAGGCCGAGCAGAAGGGCACCGGTCGCTGGACGGTGCAGAGCGCCCTGGACCTCGGGATCCCGATCACCGGAATCGCCGAGGCCACCTTCGCCCGCGCGCTGTCCAGCCATGCCGACCAGCGCGCCGCGGCCCGCGCGGCCTTCGGAGGCGAGGCGGCGGCGGCCGATGTGGCCGACCGCGACGGCTTCGTCGAGGACGTGCGCCGGGCGTTGTACGCCTCGAAGGTCGTCGCCTACGCGCAGGGTTTCGATCACATCGAGGCGGGTAGTGCCGAGTACGGCTGGAACGTCGACCGCGGCGCGATGGCGACCATCTGGCGCGGCGGCTGCATAATCCGGGCCCGATTCCTCGACCGCATCCGCGAGGCCTACGACGAAGACCCGGCGCTCAGCAGCCTCCTCGTCGCGCCCTACTTCGCCGATGCGCTGCGCGGCAGCGCCGAGAGCTGGCGGCGGGTGGTCGTACAGGCCGCGACCTGCGGCATTCCCACCCCCGCCTTCTCCTCGTCGCTGGCCTACTACGACGGGCTGCGCCGCGATCGCCTGCCGGCCGCCCTCATCCAGGGCCTGCGCGACAACTTCGGCGCGCACACCTACCGGCGCGTCGACCGCGACGGCAGCTTCCACACCGAGTGGGCCGGCGATCGGGCCGAGTCACCGGTCTGAGCGACGCGCCTACTCCCCCGTCGGCAGCTCCACGTGGCCGCCGAACTCCTTGCGCATGGCCGAGAGCAGCTTGTCGGCGTAGCCGGCCTCGCCGCGGCTGCTGAACCGGGCGAACAGCGCCGCGGACAGCACCGGGGTCGGCACCCCCTCGTCGATCGCCGCCTTGACGGTCCAGCGGCCCTCGCCGGAGTCCGACACCCGCCCGGCCAGCCCGTCCAGGCTCGGGTTGGACGACAGGGCATGCGCCGTCAGATCCAGCAGCCAGGACGCCACCACCGAGCCGCGCCGCCACACCTCGGCGACCTTGTCGATCTCGAGGTCGAACCGGTAGTACTGCGGCTGGTCCAGCGGAGTCACTTCTGCGGAGTGGTCCCGCTCCACCGCGCCCGCGTTCGCGTGCCGCAGGACATTGAGGCCTTCGGCGTAGGCGGCCATCATGCCGTATTCGATGCCGTTATGAACCATCTTCACGAAGTGACCGGCGCCGTTCGGACCGCAATGCAGGTAGCCCTGCTCCTCGCGACCGGCCTCACCGGTGCGTCCCGGTGTACGCGCCGCGGCCTCGACGCCGGGCGCGATACTGGCGAAGATCGGATCGAGGTGGTCGACGATCTCCTGCTCGCCGCCGATCATCAGGCAGTAACCCCGCTCCAGGCCGAACACTCCGCCGCTGGTGCCCACGTCGACGTAATGAATGCCTTTCGCCTTCAGGGCAGCAGCACGGTCGATGTCCTCGCGGTAGTTGGAGTTCCCGCCGTCGATGATGATGTCGCCAGGTTCCATGAGCTCGGCGAGTTCGTCGACGACCTTGCCGGTGATGCCGGCCGGGATCATCACCCAGGCCGCCCGTGGCTTGTCCAGCGCGGCCACGAAGTCCGCCAGGGTGAGCGCGCCGAGCGCGCCTTCCTTCTCCAGCTCGCCGACGACGTCGGCACTCACGTCGAACACCACGGCGGTGTGCCCGTCGCGAATGATCCGGCGAACGATATTGGCACCCATCCGGCCCAGGCCGATCATTCCCAGCTGCATCAGGACTCCTTGCGACGGGCCGCACGGTAGCGGCGGACGAGTGCATTCGTCGAGCTGTCGTGGGCGAGGTCAGGTTCGTCCTCGGCGGACAGCTCGGCGGCGACCTTCTTGGCCAGCACCTTGCCGAGCTCCACGCCCCACTGGTCGAAGGAGTTGATGTTCCACACCGTGCCCTGCACGAACACGCTGTGCTCGTAGAGCGCGATCAGCGTGCCGAGCGCGCGCGGTGTCAGCCGGTCGAGCAGCAGCGTGTTCGACGGCCGGTTGCCGTCGAACACGCGGTGCGGCACGAGCCACTCGGGCGTGCCCTCCGCCGCGACCTCTTCGGCGCTCTTGCCGAACGCCAGCGCCTCGGTCTGGGCAAACACGTTGGCGGTGAGGATGTCGTGGTGTTGGCCGAGGGGGTTGAGCGAACGTGTGAAGCCGATGAAGTCGCACGGGATCAACTCGGTGCCCTGATGGATGAGCTGGTAGAAGCTGTGCTGCCCGTTCGTGCCGGGGTCGCCCCAGTAGACCGGCCCGGTCGCGTAGTCGACGGACTCGCCGGCGAGCGTGACGTGCTTGCCGTTGGACTCCATCGTCAGCTGCTGGAGGTAGGCCGGGAACCGCTTGAGGTACTGGTCGTAAGGCAGCACTGCCTGGGTCCGGGTGCCGAAGAAGTCGACGTACCAGACCGTCAGCAGGCCCAGCAACGCGGGCAGGTTCTTCTCGAACGGTGCAGTGCGAAAGTGCACGTCCATGGCGTGGAAGCCCTCGAGAAGCTCGCCGAAGGCGTCCGGACCGACCGCGATCATCGTCGACAGACCAATCGCGGAGTCCATCGAGTATCGACCGCCGACCCAGTCCCAGAAGCCGAACATGTTCATGACGTCGATGCCGAACGCGTCCACGGCCTCGGCGTTCGTCGAGACGGCGACGAAGTGCTTGGCGATCGCGGCCGGGTCGCCGCCGAGCGCGGCGAGGGTCCAGTCCCGCGCGCTGGCTGCATTGGTCATCGTCTCGAGCGTGGTGAAGGTCTTCGACGAGATGATGAACAGCGTCTCGGCCGGATCGAGATCACTCGTCGCCTCGGCGAAGTCGGTACCGTCGACGTTCGAGACGAAGCGGAACGCGAGCTCGCGGGCACTGTAGTGCCGCAACGCCTCGTAGGCCATCAC
>JBHEMN010000154.1:0-11754 GCA_046262575.1 Jatrophihabitantaceae bacterium | reverse complement strand
GCGCTCCTGCCGGTGCGGGGCTTGCGGGCATGTCGGCGCTGATGGGATCCCCCCTGTGGGACCTGGATAACGGGCCCAGCCTAGCCGCGCAGCCGGACACAGGCCGCTGCGCCGAGCACGCGTTACGAGCGCGCTCCCTCAGCTTCGGCTTGGCCGGGTGTTCGCGGCAAGCAGCAGATCACGCAGCGCATCGACGAGGGCGTCGCGCTTCGATTCGGGCAGCCGGCCGAGAAGTTCGTGCTCGGTGTCCAGCAGCGCTGAAAAGGCTGCATCAATGCGACGGCGACCGATCGGGGTGAGCCGCACCCGGACGAGGCGGCCATCCGTAGGGTCGGGGTGCCGCGAGACGAACCTGCGGTCCGAGAGCCTGTCCAGCCGGCTGGTCATCGTGCCTGAGGTCACGTGGGTGAGAGCGCACAGCTCGCCGGCGGTCAGCTCGAACGGGTGGCCGCTGCGGCGCAGGGCGGCCAGGACGTCGAACTCGTGCGCCTGCAGGCCGTGCTCGACGAACGCCGCGCAGCGCCGCTCGTCAAGGACCGCCGCAAGCCGGCTTACGCGCGAGAGCACTTCCAGGGGCGCGACGTCGAGATCAGGACGCTCGAGCCGCCAGGCGGCGACGATCTCGTCCACTTCGTCGGTCACGATCTCATGGTGCCATGTCTCTTGACTTCAAGATATATTTCTTGATGTCGAGAGGATTCCTGATGCGCTGGGACCCGCACCAATACGAACGGTTCGCAGCCGAGCGGGGCAGGCCGTTCCGTGACCTGCTGGCGCGCATCGACTGCCCGTCGCCGCGCCGCGTCGTAGACCTGGGTTGCGGGCCGGGCAATCTGACTGGGCTCCTCGCCGCGCGCTGGCCGTCGGCGCTGATCGAGGGGGTCGACTCGTCCCCGGAGATGATCGCGCGGGCAGCGTCCGTCGAAGGCGTCACATTCCGCGTCGAGGACGTCGCCGCCTGGATCATGCCGCCTGACACCGATGTGATCATCAGCAACGCAACGCTGCAATGGGTGCCGCGACATCAGGACCTGGTGCGCGCATGGGCAACGTCGTTGCCGCCCGGAGGGTGGCTGGCGTTCCAGGTGCCGGGCAATTTCGACTCGCCGTCGCACACCCTGATGCGTTCGTTGGCGGCCTCGCCGCGCTGGGCTCCGCTCGTCGGCGACGCATTGCGCCACCATGACGCGGTCGACTCGCCGGAGAACTACGCGCGCCTGCTCCTGCACGCGAAGTTGACGGTGGAGGTGTGGGCGACTACGTACCTGCACGTGCTCACCGGCAGGGATCCCGTGTTGGAGTGGATGCGTGGCACCGGGCTGCGCCCCGTCCTGGCCGCTCTGGCGGACCGCCCCGCACCCGGCGCAGGCGAGACAAGACCGGCCGCGGAGGTCTTCGAGGCGGAGTACGGCGCGCAGCTGCGCGCCGCGTATCCAGCCACCGCGCACGGAACGCTGTTCCCGTTCCACCGAATCTTCGCTGTCGCCCACCGGCCGCTGGGATGATTACCGGATACGACCACGTCCAGGTCACCATTCCCGTGGGATCCGAGCCGGCTGCCCGCGCGTTCTATGCAGCTGTGCTCGCGATGACCGAGGTACCCAAGCCACCGGCGCTGGCCGGGCGCGGAGGCTGCTGGTTCACCGCGGGGACCGCGACGCTGCACCTGGGCACCGAGGAGCCGTTCGTTGCGGCCCGCAAGGCCCACCCGGCCTTCCTCGTCGATGATCTCGACGAGCTCGCGGCGGCACTCACGGCCGCGGGCCACCCGTGGACGCGGGCGGACGGGGAGATCATCGGGGTGCGCCGGTTGCACACCTTCGACCCGTTCGGCAACCGCCTGGAGTTCCAGCAGGCGTGAGAGCGGGCTCAGGTCTTCGCCGCAATGGACTCCGTCGCCCCAGTAACCTCAGTCGCCGCGGCCGGCTTGGCGCTGGTCTTCTTGGCGCTGGTCTTCTTGGCGCTGGTCTTCTTGGCGCTGGTCTTGGCCGGCGACTTGCGCGCCGGGGTCTTCTTGGTGGCCTTCTTGGCCGGACCGCGAGCGCGACGGTCGGCCAGCAGTTCCGCGGCGCGCTCGACGGTGATCTCCTCGACCGAATCGCCCCGGCGCAGCGAGGCGTTCGCCTCGCCGTCGGTGACGTACGGGCCGAAGCGGCCGTCCCTGATCACCATCGGTTTGCCCGACACCGGGTCTGCGCCGACCTCGCGCAGCGGCGGTGCGGCGGCCGCCCGACGCCCACGCAGCTTCGGCTGCGCGAACAGCGCCGTTGCCTCGTCGAGGGTGACCGTGAACAGCTGCTCCTCGGTCTCCAGCGAGCGCGAGTCGGTGCCCTTCTTGACGTAGGGCCCGTAGCGGCCGTTCTGCGCGGTGACGTCCTCGCCGTCGAGGGCGCCCAGGGTGCGCGGCAACGTCAGCAGCCGCGCGGCCTCGGCCAGGGCGATCGTTTCCAGCGACATCGACTTGAACAGCGACGCGGACTTCTCGCCGTCAGTGACGTAGGGCCCATAGCGACCCGACTTCGCCGTCACCTCGCGGCCGTCCTCGGTCGTGCCCAGGTCCCGGTCGCCCGACGGCGCCGACAGCAGCTCCTCGACCTTGTCGGCCGTGAGCTCGTCCGGCGCCAGGTCCTCAGGGATAGCGGCCCGATCGCTCGCGTCGGTGGATTCGCCACGCTGCAGATACGGGCCGTACCTGCCGATCCGCACGATCACGTCGGTGTCCGCGAGCGGGATGGAGTTCACGCCGCGCGCGTCGATCTGCTCGAGCCGATCCGCGATCAGCCGCTTCAGGCCGCCCTGCGCGGAGATGCGATGTGCTTCGGTCTGACCCTCGGCGCCGAAGTAGAACCGCCGCAACCATTGGATGCGTGAACGCTCCCCCGACGCGATCTCGTCCAGGTCGTTCTCGACGGAGGCGGTGAAGCCGTAGTCGACCAGGCGAGCGAAGTAGGACTCAAGCAGCCCGATCACCGCGAAGGCGACCCAGGACGGGACTAGCGCAGGACCCTTCTTCCAGACGTAGCCGCGGTCCTGGATGGTCTGCATGATCGAGGCGTAGGTGGACGGTCGGCCCACACCCAGCTCCTCGAGGGCCTTCACCAGCGACGGCTCGGTGTAGCGCGCCGGCGGCGACGTCGCGTGCCCGTTGGCGTCGAATGCGCGGCCCGCGAGGGCATCCCGCGCGGCGAGCTGGGGCAATCGCTTCTCGGCATCGTCCTTCTCGCCCCCTTCGGGCGTGTCGCTGTCGATGTCCTCCACATAGGCCCGCAGGAAACCGGCGAACGTGATCGTGCGGCCGGACGTGCTGAACTCGGCCCGCTCCTGAGCCACGGACTCCCCGGCAATGCGCACCGTCACCGTCGTCCCGACCGCGTCGGCCATCTGCGAGGCCAACGTGCGCTGCCAGATCAGCTCATAGAGGCGGAACTCATCCGAGGACAGCTGATTGGCCACCGCGCCAGGCGTGCGGAACGTGTCGCCGGCCGGACGGATCGCCTCATGTGCCTCCTGGGCGTTCTTCACCTTGCGGGTGTAGGTGCGCGCCTCGGCCGGCACGTAGGCGTCGCCGTAGAGCTCGCGCGCCTGAGTTCTTGCGGCGGTCAGGGCAGTCTGCGACAGGCTCGTGGAGTCCGTTCGCATATAGGTGATGTGTCCGTTCTCGTAGAGGCGCTGCGCCACCCGCATCACCACGGCAGAAGACCAGCGCAGCTTCCGACCGGCTTCTTGCTGCAGTGTCGAGGTCATGAACGGTGGGTACGGGCGGCGCCGGTAGGGCTTCTCGTCGACGCGTTTGACCTGGAACGGACGTCCCTCGAGCCGGGCAGCTAGTCCGCGGGCGCCCGCCTCGTCCAGGTGCAGCACGTCGCCCCCGGAACGCCCCGTAGCCGCATCGAAGTCCCGGCCCGTCGCGATGCGGATGTCGTCCAGCGCCACCAGCGTCGCGGAGAACGCGTCCGGATCACCAGGTCTCGGATCGGTGGGGGCGAATACCGCGTCGACGTCCCAGTACTCGGCGCTGTGGAACGCCATCCGGGCACGCTCCCGCTCGACCACGATGCGGGTGGCCACGGACTGCACCCGGCCGGCGGACAGCTTGGGCAGCACCTTCTTCCACAGCACGGGGCTGACCTCGTAGCCGTAGAGCCGGTCGAGGATGCGCCGGGTCTCCTGCGCATCGACGAGGTGCTCGTCGATCTCGCGCGGGGAGGCAACGGCCGCGGCGATGGCCGCGGGAGTGATCTCGTGGAACACCATCCGCCGAACCGGCACCTTCGGCTCGAGCGTCTGCACGAGGTGCCAGGCGATGGCCTCGCCCTCGCGATCTTCATCGGTCGCGAGGTAGAGCTCGTCGGCGTCCTTCACAAGCGCCTTGAGCTTGCTGACCTGGGCCTTACGGTCGGGGCTGACGACATAGAGTGGCTCGAAATCGTTCTCGGTGTTGACGCCCAGCCGCGCCCACGCCTCGCCCTTGTACTTGGCGGGCACGTCGGCGGCGTTGCGCGGCAGGTCGCGGATGTGGCCGATCGAGGCCTCGACGACGTAACCCGACCCCAGGTAGCCGCCAATCGTCTTTGCCTTGGCTGGCGACTCGACGATCACCAGCTTGGTGCCGCCCTCGCGCCCTTGGTTGCCAACACAACTCCTCGTCTCGTGCCACGGCTGGCCCTCCGGTCGGGAAGCCCGCCGTCGCGGACGGTACCTCACCGCTTCCCACGCGACGGTTCAGCGCGCCTGCGGCCACGCCTGATCGGCACCGGGCGGCGGATCGCCCAGCAATTCGACTAGCCGGCGAATCCGCTTGACCGAGGTGACCCGCCAGCCGCGACGTCCCCGCGAGGAGATCGACACCGCGGCCAGGCCCAACCGCGACAACTGTGCGCCGGCGGCCAGGTGCACCGCGTCGTCGGGCTCGGCGGTCGCCAATAGGTAGCCGACGTCGTCGGGCCGGCCGGCCGCGATCACCCATAGCCGCAGCCCCCCCGGCGTGAGGACGACACCCGCGGGCGGTCCCTCGCTGGCCCCGCGCGCCCACCTGGCGGCGGGGTCGGCGAGATCGGCATGAAACGCCGTGCGCGCCGCGTGCCCGCCCGTTGTCCCGACCACCGCGTCCGGGCAGCCGACACCGCGGACCGCGAACGCCGCAGCGAGCGCGTCGGCTCGCCAGCGGTCTGGTACCACCACGGACAAGCGCGCCCCCGCTGCCGACCGTGCCCAGTGCCCACCCGCCAGCAGCACGCCCTCGAGGTCCTCGAGCGTCGGCTCGGCGACGGCTGCCCCGAACAGCGAGAACTGCGTCATGACCTCTTCCGTCGAATACGCGACAGGCGGTCCTTGGCGAAGCCGGGACTGCCCCTCGAGGCTCAGGCCCCGGCGGCCTCCACCGATCCGAGATCGGCCGGCGCGCCCATCGACACCCTGCGCCGCTTGGACACAATCACGGCTGCCGCGATGATGGAGAACGCAACGACGCCGGCCAGGATGCGCAGGCCGGTCGAGGCGTGCTCGCCAACAGTCAGCTTCACCGCCGCGGGCGCGATCAGCACTGCCACCAGATTCATCACCTTGATGAGCGGGTTGATCGACGGACCCGCCGTGTCCTTGAACGGGTCGCCCACGGTGTCGCCGATGACGGTAGCAGCGTGCGCGGCGCTGCCCTTGCCGCCGTGCACGCCCTCCTCGACCATCTTTTTCGCATTGTCCCAAGCGCCGCCGGAGTTCGCGAGGAAGATCGCCATCAGCACGCCGGCGCCGATCGCCCCCGTGAGGTAAGCCGCCAGCGGGCCGATGCCGAGCAGGAAGCCGACCGAGACCGGCGCAAGGATCGCCAGCAGGCCGGGCGTCGCCAGCTCACGCAGCGAGTCCTTCGTGCAGATGTCGACGACCTTGCTGTAGTCCGGCTTCTCGGTGAAGTCCATGATCCCGGGCTTGGTGCGGAACTGCTCGCGCACCTCGTAGACGACCCGTCCCGCTGCCCGGCCGACCGCACTGATGGCCAGGCCGCTGAAAAAGAACACGACCGCGGCGCCGAGGATCAGCCCGAACAGATTGTTGGGCTGGGACAGGTTGAGTCCGAACGACAGCTGCGTCAGCTTGCCCGCACCTGCCAGCGCGGCCTGGCCGCCGCCCTTCAAGGCGCCGAGCGCGTCCGCTACGGCCTGGTTGAACGACCCGAAGAGTGCGGTCGCAGCCAGGACAGCCGTGGCGATCGCGATCCCCTTGGTGATCGCCTTGGTGGTGTTGCCGACGGCATCGAGGTCGGTCAGTACGCGGGCGCCCGCCTCGTCGATGTCACCGCTCATCTCGGCAATGCCCTGCGCGTTGTCGCTGACCGGGCCGAACGTATCCATGGCGACGATCACGCCGGCCGTGGTCAGCAGACCGCAACCGGCAAGGGCGACGGCGTAAAGCGCGACGAGCGTGCTGCCGCCACCCAGCAGGAAGGCGCCGAACACAGCGCCACCGATGAGCACGGCGGAGTAGACGGCCGATTCGAGGCCGAGCGAGATGCCCGCGAGAACGACAGTCGCCGCACCCGTGAGCGAGGTCTGGGCGACATCCTTGACCGGTCGACGGACCGTGTCGGTGAAGTAACCGGTGAGCTGCTGGATCAGCACCGCCAGCACGACGCCGATCACTACTGCGCCGATGGCGATGAGACGCGGGTTGCCGGTGGCGTCGCCGACGCTGTCGGTGAGCTTGCTGAACGAGCCGGGCAGGAAGACGAACGACGCAACAGCGACGAGCACCACGGAGGCCGTCGCGGTGAGGAAGAAGCCGCGGTTGATCGGGACCAGGCCGTTGCGGTCATTCGCCCGGAGCTTAGTCGTCAGGATGCCTACGACGGAGCTGATGATGCCTATCGCGCCGATGATCAGCGGGAGTAGCAAGCCCTTTGCGCCAAAGGCCGTCTGGCCCAGGATGAGTGCGGCAACCAGGGTGACGGCGTAGGACTCGAAGAGGTCAGCCGCCATGCCGGCGCAGTCACCGACGTTGTCGCCGACGTTGTCAGCGATCGTTGCGGCGTTGCGTGGGTCGTCCTCGGGGATGCCCGCCTCGACCTTGCCGACGAGGTCGGCGCCCACGTCAGCGGCCTTGGTGAAGATGCCGCCGCCGACACGCATGAACATGGCCAAGAGCGCGCCGCCGAAGCCAAAGCCCTCGAGCACCGTCGGGGCGTTCTGGTTGTAGGCGAACAGGACAACGCTGGCGCCGAGCAGGCCCAGGCCGACGGTAAGCATGCCGACGATGCCACCGGTGCGGAAGGCCACGTGGAAGCCGCGCTCGCGTCCACCGCCGCGCGCTGCTGCCGCGACCCGGACGTTGGCCCGGGTCGCCAATGTCATGCCGATGTAACCAACGGCAGCGGAAAAAACCGCACCGACGATGAAGAACAACGCCCGGCCCAGCTGGATGGAGAAGCCGCCGTGGTTCACCGGCAGGAACAACAGCAGGATGAACACGATGACCGAAAAGACGGCAAGGGTCCGGAACTGGCGGTTGAGGTAGGCGCGGGCGCCCTCCTGCACGGCCTTCGCGATCTCTTGCATCTTGGCGGTGCCCTGGTCGGCTTTCAGGACCTCTCTGACGAGGCTGCCGGCGAAAACCAGCGCGAGAATGGCTATGACGCCGATCCCCACCACGAGGCCCTTCTCGCCGTTGGAGATCGCGGGTGCGGCGATCAGATGCTGCGCGGCCATGCACACTCCCCTACATAGGCGTTGGATCGCTGAGTACTGAGCAACTCGGCGGCGTCACATGCGCCTGCCGCCGGTCTTGGCGCGGGGCGCGGATTGGCGGGAGTCTAGTCCGAAACTGAGGACGTGCCGTAATCCAGGTCACGACGGGGCGGGGCCGGGCCCGGATCGGTCACCCGGACGGCGTCTCGGGCGCCAGGCTCTGGGCGGCGGCCTCGACGCTGGGATGTATCGCGAACACGGCGTCCAAGCCGGTGATCTTGAACAGCTTCAGGATGCGCTCGTTGTGGCAGGCGATCGGCAGCGAGCGACCGGCATCGGCAGCTGCAGTACGGGCGGCGACCAACACCCCGAGCCCGGTGGAGTCGAGGAACCCCACCTCGGTCAGGTCGACAATGACGGCCCGGGGATCAGATTCGAGCAGGGTGCTCAGCTTTTCTTGCAGGGCGGGCGCCGAGTAGACATCGACCTCGCCACCGACCACAAGGACGGGATAGTCGCCGAAAGACTCCTGCGACACCGACAGCTCCAACTGAGTCATCCTTTCGTCCTCGTCGAGCCAACTCAGGGATCATGGATCGCTGGGTCGACAGCGGCCATCGTGCCACAACCACGAGAGGCGGGAGGCTGGCGTTGCGCGAACTGCTTGACCGCCTGCTCGCAGGCAGCCTGCCCGGGACCGAGCCGCTGACGCACGTGGAGGACCTCCCGGCGCGCGCAGCGGCGACTTCAGCGTGGCCGGAGTGGGTACCTGACGTGCTGTTGTCCCGGCTGGGCGCGAACGGCATCACGGCACCTTGGACGCACCAGATCACAGCAGCGGACGCTGCGTACCACGGACAGTCCGTGGTCGTAGCGACTGGGACAGCCTCGGGCAAGTCGCTGGCCTACCAGCTCCCGGCGCTCACCGCCCTGCTGGCGGACGACCGCGCGCGAGTGCTTTACCTCGCACCGACCAAGGCACTCGCGGGCGACCAACTGCGGGCCCTGACGACCCTGGGTATCCCGGGGCTGCGCCCCGCGACCTATGACGGTGACACCCCGGGTGACGAGCGGGACTGGGTGCGCGCGCACGCCAATTGGGTGCTCACCAACCCCGACATGCTCCATCTCGGCGTGTTACCGGCCCACGGCCGGTGGGCGCCGTTCTTGCGGCGGCTGCGCTACGTCGTCGTCGATGAGTGCCATTCCTACCGCGGACTGTTCGGCTCGCACGTCGCGCAGATCCTGCGTCGGTTGCGGCGGGTTTGCGCGGCGTACGGATCCGAGCCGACCTTCGTCCTCGCCTCGGCGACGTCGGCCTTGCCCACGCAGTCCGCGTCGCGCCTGATCGGGCTGCCGGTCAGCGCGGTCACTGAGGACGGATCCCCGCACGGGGCGACCGTATTCGCCCTTTGGGAGCCTGCGCTGACCTCGCTGCGCGGTGAGCACGGCGCGCCGATCCGGCGTTCGGCCGGTGCCGAAGCAGCGCGATTGCTCGCGGACCTCGTGGTCGAGGGCGCGCGGACGCTGACGTTCGTACGCTCGCGCCGGGGCGCCGAGCAGACAGCGTTGACCGCGCAGCGATTGCTGCGGGAGGCAGGGCTGGCCGACCTGGCAAGCAGGGTGGCCGCCTATCGGGCCGGCTACCTGCCCGAGGAACGGCGCGTGCTCGAAGCCGCCCTCGCCTCGGGCGAACTGCTGGGTGTTGCGGCGACGAACGCGCTTGAGCTGGGGCTGGACGTGAGCGGGCTTGACGCCGTGATTCTCGCAGGGTTCCCGGGCACGCTCGCCTCCCTGTGGCAGCAGGCCGGGCGGGCCGGGCGCTCCGGTTCGGCGTCACTGGTGGTTTTCGTGGCGCGCGATGACCCACTTGACACCTACCTTGCGCATCATCCCGACGCCGTCTTCGGCCGGCCTGTCGAGGCCACCGTGTTTGACCCGCTCAACCCGTACGTGCTGGGCCCCCAGCTGTGCTGTGCTGCCGCGGAGCTGCCGCTGCGCCCGTCCGACCTGGAGCTGTTCGGCGGTGCGGCGGCCGAGGCGTTGCTGGCCGATCTCGTGTCGCGCAGCATCCTGCGTCGCCGTCCGGGCGGCTGGTACTGGACCGCACGGGAGCGACCCAGTGCCGATATCCGCGGGTCCGGCGGGCCCTCGGTCGCGATCATCGAAGCGGCGACCGGCTCACTCATCGGGACGGTCGACGCGGACGCAGCACATTCGACGGTGCATACCGGGGCGGTGTACCTGCACCAGGGTCGCTCCTTTGTCGTCGACGAACTCGATCTGGCCGAGAGTGCAGCCCTCGTGCATCCGGACGAGCCGGACTGGACGACGACAGCGCGCGATATCACCGACATCGCCGTGGTGTCGACCGCCTCGGCGCGACGGCACGGTCCCGTGAGAGTCAACTTCGGCACCGTCGACGTAAACCGCCAGGTTGTCAGCTACCTACGGCGGCGCATCAGCACCAGCGAGGTGATCGACGAAATACCGCTTCAGTTGCCGGCGCGTGAGCTGCGGACCCGCGCAGTGTGGTACACGGTCACGCAGGAAGCCCTGCACAGCGCCGGTATCGACGCGCCGGACGTTCCCGGCGCTGCGCATGCCGCGGAGCACGCCGCGATAGGCCTGCTGCCGCTGTTCGCTACCTGCGACCGCTGGGACATCGGTGGCGTCTCGACAGCGCTGCATCCCGACACGGGACAGCCGACCGTCTTCGTGTACGACGGGCACGCCGGTGGCGCCGGGTTTGCCGAGCGCGGATTTTGGACGATCGCCGACTGGCTCACGGCTACCCGAGCGGCAATCGCGTCGTGCGAGTGTGCCGCCGGGTGCCCGTCCTGCGTGCAGTCGCCCAAGTGCGGCAACGGCAACGATCCGCTCGATAAGCATGGCGCCGTGCATCTGCTCGACCTCGTCCTCGGCGCGCTGCGCGCCGAGTGAGCGCTGCGCTGCGCGCCGAGTGACGTCCACCGCCAACCGTTCACGGCGCAACGGCGGCCCGTCCCGCCCGGGCGCTCGCCAGCACCTCCCTGAAGCCGAGGACGGGCAGCCGCACGCGCATGCGCAACCGCACCGTCACGGTGCCGCTGCGTCCGCCGGGAGCCAATGACGGCGCGCATTGCAGTACCGTGGCGCCGTTTGCCTCCGCGATTCGGGCCGCTGCCGGGCAGACACCGTCGCTGATACCGATCTGACCGGCGCCGGCGAGGGCCGCGAGGTCGGCCGTCGATTCAGCGCGATGGCGGGCGATCACGGCGGTGGTGCGGACCACGCTCGCGAACGCGAGGGCCAGTAGCAGCGGGCAACAGGCCACGACCCAGATGCTGGCCGAACCGCGCTCGGATGGCTTCATGGCGACGCCGCTGACGGCTCGACTGCGGCGACAGCGCGTTCGGTGACGGTCAGCGCCGGCAGCCATCCGGCGAGCGGGCGCACCCTGACGTGGGCGATTGCGATGACCTCGTCGCCCTGCTTGGTGATGTCGACTTCGACGCCGGGGGCCGAGTGCTGCGCAAGTCGCTGTGCCAGGCCTGGGTCGCCGCGGGCAGCGGCGCGGGCGGCCTCACGCGCGGCGTCCTGCGCCCGCACCCGCACACTAGCCACCGACACCGCGCTGACCGCGACGGCGAGCACCAGCACGAGGACGGGCAGACAGGCGGCCAACTCGGCGGTGACCATGCCCCGCTCGTCGTGCGGGCTAGATCGCATGGAGCGCCGACTGCACGATCGAGCTCAGCGCGGACGAGACCGCCGGGCTGCGCACCACCTTGTAGAGCACGGCAGCAAAGGCGACCGCGGCGACGGTTCCGACTGCATATTCAGCTGTTGACATTCCCACATCGCTATTTCGACGTATTCGACCCGTTATCATAAACAGCGAGTTCAGAGCGATAAGCGTGATCTTGCTAAGAGAGGACATGCGCAAAAGGATGCCTGCCTGGGGCACGGAGGTTGCGACAGCGCAAGCAACTGTGGATAAACCGGCCGACTGTGGATAGACAGTGCCGATTGTCACCAGTTTGTGCTAACGCGCAACGTTCGCTGCTGCGTAGAGCCTCATTCGTGATGTCACGGT
>JBHEMN010000153.1:0-6393 GCA_046262575.1 Jatrophihabitantaceae bacterium | reverse complement strand
CGCCGGCGACGAATATCGCCACGAAGGCCACTATGGCCCGCTTTCCGAACCGAGCTCGGGCCGCCTCGTGCGGGCGTGGCGTCGCGGTCATGGCGGCGGTGCGCACAACGTGAGCGCCCCAGCCAACACGTGCACGTTCAGCGCTGCGGTCTCACCGACGTAGTCGCCGTCGTATTCCAGCGGCACTTGTTGGTCGCAGCTGATCTCGACGCGTCGACCACGAAATATCTCGGCTTGCGGGCCGGAGTCCGGCCTGCCAGCCAGCAGTCGCAACACCAACATGGGCCAGTCGTGCCACGTGCGCGGTTCCAGCACGCCGACGTCGAGTACCCCATCGTCAGGCTTCGCGTCCGGCAGCGCCCGCAGCCCCGCCTGCAACCGTCCGACGTTGCCGATCAACACGCCCACCCCTCGGCGGTGCAGTGCGACGCCGTCATCGACGGTGATCGTGTAGCTCGCCGCTGGGGTGCGGCGCACCGCCCGCGCGGCGCCGCCCAGGTAGGCCACCCAGCCCAGCCGAGCCTTCGCCTTGTCGTCGGTATCGCGGATGAGGGCGGCGTCGAAGCCGAGGCCGGCCATCACCAGGAACCGGTGATCGTCGGACTCGAGAACGTCAAGGCATCGACGGTCCGCACCGAACGCGACATCCAGGGCGGGTCCCAGGTCGAGCGGCACGCCTACGTTGCGGGCGAGCAGGTTGCCGGTGCCTACCGGGACGAGCGCCATCGCCACATCGGTGCCGGCCAAGACGCCGGCACCGGCGGCTACCGTGCCGTCCCCGCCGCACACGAGCACGAGATCCGCCCCGGCAGCCAATGCCTGGCGCGCTTGCCCGCCTCCCGGGTCCTCCGGCGTCGTCTCGAACCAGAGCGGATCAGCCGCGCCCAGTGCCGAGCAACGGGCGAGAATCTCCTTCGCGAGCTGCTCGATATCCTCGACTGCCGCCGGGTTGCACACGACCGCAGGCTTGCGAACGCGACTCATCGGCGCTCAACCAGCAGTACCCGGGCGGTGATGGCAAGCCACAACGCACCGAGCAGCGCGCCGGCCATGACATCGGTCGGGTAGTGCATGCCCCGGTACAGGCGCGCGAAACCCACTGCGATCGGTAGGGCTATCGCGAAGAGCGTGGCCAGCGCTCGCAGCCAGCGGCGATTGGACGCGCACCACGCGATCACCGCCAATCCGACGTAGAGGGCCACTGCGGCCGCGGTATGACCAGACGGGAAACTCGACGTCGGCGGAGCGGAATCCAGATGCGGCACGCTCGGCCGGGCGCGGTGGATCACGAGTGTGGCGCACACGAAAATAGTCACCTCGCCGATCAGGGCCACCGCCAGGAACAGCGATTCACGCCAGCGCCCGAGCACGATTCGCATGCCGACGAAGAACACCAGTCCGATCGCGATCACGGTCAGGGTCTCGGCCATGGACGCGAGGACATGGGTGACGGTGTTCCAGGTGCGGCTGCGGTGGGTGGCCAAGCCGCGGTCGACCGATCCGTCCCACCGTTCGAATGCCGTCTTGGCGAGTAGATGGCTCAAGATCAAACCCAGCCCCGCGATCAACCCCCACAACAGGACGGCACCGGGAATAAGGCGAACTGCGGCGAACCGCACGGCCGGGGCGGGTCGATCCTGGCCGTGCCCGACTTCGCGCGCAGGCACCCCGACAGCGCTCACGTCAGGTCCGCCGCCACTTTGCCTCGGCGTAACAGTACAAACCGAAGGCGACCAGTCCGAGGGCGGCCGCACCGAGGAGCCATGGACCGGCTGAGGTACCCGCCAGCGAACGCAGCGCGCCGTCCAATCCACGAGCCTTCTGGGGGTCGAAGTCGTAGGCGGCGCGCACCACGAAGATACCGGCGAGGACGAAGACCACCCCCCGCGCGGCAGTGCCGACGGTGCCGAGGAACGTGACTGTGCGGCGCGTGGCCGGACTCATGCGATCCAGGTCCAGATACTTTTCGAACTTGTGGGTGAAACCTTCGACGACTTGGACCACTCCCACGATCACCACGATCACCCCGACGATTCCCACGGCCCAGCGCCCGAGTGGGTGCAGCATCACCCTGGCCGTCAACGTCTGCTGCTGGTGGACCTGGCTCTGCTGGTGCGCGTGCGTCACCAGGCCGAACGCGCTGACCGCGAAGATTGCGTAGATCGTGCCCCGCACGAACGATTGGACCCGGGGGCCCTTCTTGCCTGCCTCGCCGACCACTCCGAACGCGGCTTCGCTCCAGCGCCACAAGGCATAGCCGGCCAGCCCGACCGTGATCACCCATAACAGGATGGTTCCGCCGTTGTGACGCGTTACCTCGACCAAAGCCCCGCGCTGGTCGGTCTCCCCACCTCGTTTGCCCACCGCCAGCAGTAGCGCAAGCCATCCGATGAGCAGGTAGATGGTGCCCCGCGCGGCGAGCCCTAGGCGGGCCAGCCCCTTCATCTGCGGGCTTCGTGCCGCCCGATGAACAGAGCTCGTCGCAGCCATGCACGCACGCTCCTCGCCGGCGAAGGGTCGGGATGCTCCCGCGGATAATGCGGACCTACCCGTTCTCTAACACCGACCAAACAATTTGGCGCAGCTCGGCCCTACCGGGCGGGGAGTTCCTGGACAGCCCAGCGGTTGTCGTCCGGGTCGCTGAAGTGCACGAATCGGCCCCACGCGAGATCCTCGACGGCGCTGACGGGGGCGCCCCGGCGGACCAGCTCGGCGTGGGCCGCCTCGATATCGGCCACGACCATCTGGAGCCCCTGCACCGAGCCCGGCGGTGACGACGACAACCCCTCACCGAAGGCGATGGAGCAGGCCGATCCCGCCGGGGTCAACTGAACGAAGCGCAGTTCGTCGCTGACGCGCTGGTCGTGGTCGGCATTGAAGCCGATCTGATCGACATAGAAGGCCTTGGCCCGGTCGACGTCCGAGACAGGCAGGATGATGAGCTCGAGCTTCCAGTCCATGAGCGGCAGACCCTTCGACACCTCGGTGGCGTCCCTCGCCACAGCGGCCGGACCGTAACGTGAGGGCCTGACAGAAGCGCGCTGGTTCAGCGCATCGAATCGATGATCAGCGCGAGGTCCGCCAGGGTGGTCAAGGGGTTGACGATCGCGAAGCGCGTGCACACCCGGCCGTCGTGCCGGGTGGGAGTCACGAAGGCCACCTGTTCAGCGAGCAGTCGCGAACCCCAGTGGGCGTAGTCCTCGACGTCCCAGCCGAGGCGCTCGAACAGCAGCACGGTGAGGTCCGGCTCGACGAGCAGCCGGACGTGATCGGCCTCCCGAATGAGACCGGCCCCGGCCCGGGCCACGCTGAGCGTCTGCTCGACGGCGTCGCGGTAGGCGTCGGTGCCGTGAACCGCCAGGGAGAACCAGAACGGCAGGCCGCGGGCCCGCCTGGTGAGTTGGATCGCGAAGTCAGAAGGGTTCCATTCGCCCTCCACGGTGACCGGGTCCAGGTAGCCGGCGTGCTGGGTGTGCGCCGCGCGCGCCTGTACCGGGTCGCGGTAGATGAGGGCGCACGAGTCAAACGGGGCGAACAGCCACTTGTGCGGGTCCACGATGAACGAATCGGCACGCTCGATGCCGGCGAACAGGTGCCGCACGCTCGGTGCGGCCAGACCGGCCCCGCCGTAGGCCCCGTCGACGTGCAACCACCATCCCTGCTGGTCGGCGACCGCGGCAATCCCCGCGATGTCGTCGACCACGCCCAGATTCGTCGACCCGCCGGTCGCCACGACCGCGAAGATGCCATTCCGCACGGGCTCGGGCAGGCCGGCGACGGTGGTACGCAGCGCTGAGCCGAGCATCCTGCCCCGCGCATCGCCGGGCACCTCGATGACGTCGACGTCCATGACGACGCGCAGCGCGTGCGTGACCGATGAGTGGGTCTCCTCGGTGACGCAGACCGCCCAGCGCTCCGGCCGGGCACCGCGCCTGTGCAGGGCCGACTCACGGGCGGCCACCAGCGCCGAAAGGTTGCCCATCGTGCCGCCTGGCACGAAAACGCCGCCGGATTCGGCAGGCATCCCCGCGAGGTCGGCCAACCAGCGTAGGGCCTGATTCTCGGCGTAGACGGCTCCCGAACCCTCCAGCCACGAGCCCCCGTACACGTTCGATGCGCCGACGAGCATGTCGAAGGCGGCCGACGCCTTCGTCGGCGCGTTCGGGATGAAGGACAGGTAGCGCCGGTGGTCGACCGACAGGCAGGCCGGTCCCAACACCTGCGCCCACAGCCGCAGCGCCTCGTCCGGCCCGATGCCGCCGGCAACGATCGTCTGGCCGACCTCGGCGTCGAGCTCAGCCGGTGTCATTGGCTGGTCGAGGGGCGCTTCCATGGCGAGCCGGTCGAGGCAGTACTCGGCTATGGCACGGATGGTGCGCTCGTCGGCGGGTGAGTATCGGTGCACGGTGCGAGACTAGAGCCAGCCGCCAGGAACATGAGCGGGTGCTGAGGCGTTCGGCTAATGGACAGGATTCGCTGGTTGTGTCGTACGGGAATCAATCCCGAAGCGGCATTGAGGTGAGGGAACGTGACGGTCGAGACCGGTACCTGGGTTCCACCCACGTGGGATGAAGTGGTGCGCGAGCACGCTGGCCGCGTGTACCGCTTGGCTTTCCGGCTGTCCGGTAACCGCGCCGATGCCGAGGATCTGACTCAAGAGACCTTCGTCCGCGTCTTCAAGTCGCTGGCCGAGTACACGCCGGGCACCTTCGAAGGCTGGCTGCATCGCATCACCACGAACCTGTTCCTCGACATGGTCCGCAGGCGGCAGCGGATCCGCTTCGACGCCCTGCCCGACGATGTGGGCGATCGGCTCGCGTCCCACGAACCAGGCCCGGAGCAAACCTTCGAAGACATGCATCTTGACCCCGAGATCCAGCGCGCGCTGGACGCGATGCCCGCCGATTTCCGCGTTGCGGTGGTCCTGTGCGACCTCGAGCAGCTGTCCTACGAGGAGATCGCCGCGACGCTCGGCATCAAAGTCGGCACGGTGCGCTCGCGTATTCACCGCGGCCGGGTGCTGCTGCGGCAGGCGTTGGCCCACCGCGCGCCGGGGCTGCGGCCGCAGGAGCCGGGAGCGCTCCGCGCTTCGGCTCCCCAACACCTGGAGGCCGCAGGCTCGTGAGCTCGCAGCATCTGTCCGACGAAGCCATCGCCGCGTTCGCAGACGGCGTGCTGTCCGGGCACGCCCGCGACCGCGCCAGCCAGCACGCCGCCGGCTGCCCGGAATGCAGCTATGCGGTAGCCGTCCAGCGCGAGGCCGTTTGGGCACTGCGGGCGGCCCCCGCACCCGCCTTGCCGACCGGCCTGCTCGATCGCCTGCGCGCGGTGCCCGCCACCACCCCCATCAACGTCGTGCCGACGACGATCGGGCCGGACGGCGCAGCCATGTTCGCCGCCTTCGGCACGATGACGTCGGCCGCGTTGTCGCCGACGGGGCTGGGCACGACACGCCAGCACCGGATCAATCCCGCAGTCCTGGCAGCCGCCTCGATCGCTGCGGCCGGACTACTCGCCGTCAGCACCACCGGCCAGGCCAGCGCGCAGAAGTGGAAGCCGATCCGATCCGGACCCGGCACGATCATGCCTGCCGGCTTCGTCCAGCAGAGTGGCAACACAACCACGGATCAGCCAGGGCACTGAGTCCCGGTGCGGCGATGGCGCCCGCGCTGCGGCAGACTCGGGGCGTCAGGTCATCGGCTGGGAGGAATTCGGCGTGAGCGAGCAGCCCCACCGGCACGGCGCCGAGCAGGCCGGTCAGTCGCCCGTCGAGGACGGCTACTCGCGCCCCCCCGGCGTCGATGACGGCTTCGGGCCACGTGCTGCGGAGCCGGACTACCGCCGGCCGCCGCTGACCGTATCGCCACTGGAGCAGGCCGTCTTCGGCCGTCCCGAGGGAGCCGCGGAGTTCGCGCCGCTGCCCGGCGAGCGGATACCTCCGCATCGGACCGAGGTCTGGCCAGTGCCCCGTGCGATGAGCGAAGCGTTCGGTCCGACCGCCGCAGCCGCCGGCGGATTCGATCCCGCTCCGGGCACCCGGATCAACCCATCACGCCCGGCCGAATCACCGTGGTGGAAGGCCGACGCGCGCCGCGACCCCTGGCGTGACCCGAAGTCGCCCTACTGGTTGGGGCGGGGCGCAGTCTTCACCAGCGGGCGTCCGAGCCAGGTTGATCCCGACCAGGACGCCGTTAGCGACGACGAGCCCATCGTCGAGGTCCCGGTCAAGGACGAGCCGAGGTCTGTAGCCGCGTCGCGACTCGGACTGCGTGCGGTCCTGGTCATGCTGGTGGTCGGGCTCGTCGCCGGTGGCCTGGGCGGCGGGGTTGGCTTCTGGCTCACCAAACACGTTCGCGACTCGCTGCACCGCAGCGACGTCTCGCTCGCCAAGGT
>JBHEMN010000152.1:0-22149 GCA_046262575.1 Jatrophihabitantaceae bacterium | reverse complement strand
CCCCGTCTTCACCTCGGTGGCGTCGTCCTTGAAGCGCTTCAAGGAGACGACCTTGCCCGTGTGGATGACGACGTTGTCGCGCAGCAGCCGGATCATCGCGTTGCGGCGCACCAGGCCGTCGACGACGTAGCAGCCCGCGATCGTGCCGACCTTCGAGATCTTGAAGGTGTCGCGCACCTCGGCCGCGCCGAGACGCACTTCGCGGATGGACGGCTCGAGCAGCCCCTCCATCGCCTTCTTCATCTCGTCGACGGCGTCGTAGATGACGGTGTAGAGCCGCACCTCGACCTTGTCGCGCTAGGCGAAGTCCGCGGCCTTCCGCTCCGGCCGCACGTTGAACCCGATGACGACCGCGTCGGAGGCGATGGCGAGGTTGATGTCGTTCTCGGTGATCGCACCGACCCCACGGCCGATGACGCGCAGCGACACCTCTTCGGTGATCCCGGACTCGGTGTTTATCTTGAGCAACGCGTCCTCGAGCGCCTCGACGGACCCGGAGACGTCACCCTTGATGATGAGGTTGAGCTGCTGGATCTCGCCAGCGGCCAGAGCCTTGTCGAGATCGTCCAGCGACACCCGGCGACGGTTGGCCGCCAGCTGGGCGTTGCGTTCGCGGGCCGAGCGCCGGTCGGCGATCTGGCGAGCGGTGCGGTCCTCGTCGACGACGAGGAACGAGTCACCAGCACCGGGCACCGACGTGAGGCCCAGGACCTGCACGGGACGAGCTGGTCCGGCGACATCGACGGTCTCCCCGTGCTCGTCGGTCATCGCGCGCACGCGGCCGAACGCGTCACCCGCCACGATCGAATCGCCGACGTTGAGCGTCCCGCGCTGTACCAGCAGCGAGGCCACCGGACCGCGACCGCGGTCCAGGCGCGCCTCGATGACAATGCCCTGTGCGTCCTGGTCGGGGTTGGCGCGCAGATCGAGCGCCGCGTCGACGGTGAGCAGGATGCCCTCGAGGAGGCCGTCGATGTTGACGCCGGAACGCGCCGACACGTCGACGAACATCGTTTCGCCGCCATACTCCTCAGCGACCAGCCCGTACTCGGTGAGCTGCTGACGCACCTTGGCCGGGTTGGCGTCCTCCTTGTCGATCTTGTTGACTGCGACCACGACCGGTACCTCGGCCGCCTGCGCGTGGTTGAGCGCTTCGATGGTCTGGGGCATGACGCCGTCGTCGGCGGCGACCACCAGCACGACGACGTCGGTTGTCGATGCACCGCGGGCGCGCATGGCCGTGAACGCCTCGTGGCCCGGCGTGTCGATGAAGGTGATCGCCCGGTCGACGCCCTCGTGTTCGACGTGCACCTGGTAAGCGCCGATGTGCTGGGTGATGCCACCTGCCTCGTCGCCCATGACGTTCGTCTTGCGGATCGCATCGAGCAGTCTGGTCTTGCCATGGTCGACGTGGCCCATGACCGTGACGACTGGCGGCCGCGCCATGAGGTCGCCCTCGACGCCTTCATCCGAGCCGAAGCTGAGGTCGAAGGACTCGAGCAGTTCGCGATCCTCGTCCTCCGGGCTCACTACGTGGACCTGGTAGTTCAGCTCCGCGCCGAGCAGCTGCAGGGTCTCCTCGTTGACCGACTGCGTCGTGGTGACCATCTCGCCGAGGTGGAACATCACTGTGACGAGGGCCGCAGGGTTCGCGTCGATCTTTTCTGCGAAGTCGGACAGGGACGCGCCGCGGGACAGGCGTAGCACCTGCCCGTTGCCGCGCGGAACCTGGACACCCCCCAGCGACGGTGCGGACATGTCGTCGAATTCCTGACGTCGCTGCTTCTTGCTCTTGCGGCCACGGGTAGGGCGTCCGCCCTGTCGGCCGAACGCGCCGGCGGTACCGGCGCCGCGCCCTCGGCCGCCGGGTCCGCCGGGACGACCGCCCCCGCCGCCACCGCGGTAGGGGCTGGCACCGCCCGCTGGGACTCCCCCGCCCGGGCCGCCGCGGTAGGCCCCGCCGCCGGCGGCAGGACGTCCGGTGCCCGGCGCGCCGGGTGCGCCAGGGCGCCCGACGGGTGCACCGGGACGAGTGGCCGGGCCGGCCGGACCACCCGGTCGAGCACCGAGGCCCCGACCGGGAGCCGCGCCGAGGCCCGGACGGGGCGGCATCATGCCTGGGTTGGGCCGTGGACCACCCGGGCCCGCGCCGCCGCCGGGACGGGCCCCCGGCCACGGCGGCATGGCGCCGGGAACGCCGCCGGCCGGACGGGGTAGGACCGGGCGTGGCGCTGCGGTGCTGCCGCCCACGCCGAAGGGGTTGTTGGCAATCCGCGGACCGGGGCGCGGGCCGGCCGCGACCGCTCGCTGGTCCCCGGGCTCGTCCGGGTCAAGCGGCGATGCAGCGGGTGCGATCGGGGCGAGCGGAGCTATTGGCGCCTCGACGATCAACGGCGGCTCGGTCCCGAGGGGGGTGGGAGCGGGAGTTGCCGCGGCGGCCTTCTTGGCCGGGGCCTTCTTCGCCGGTGCCGGTGGAGTTGCGCCCGCGTTCGGGTAAGCCTCGCGCAGCCGGCGGGCGACGGGCGCTTCGACGGTCGAGGAGGCGCTCTTGACGAACTCGCCGAGTTCGCTGAGCTTGCCTAGTAGATCCTTGCTGGATACGCCGAGCTCTTTGGCTAGCTCGTGTACGCGGGCCTTGCCTGCCACTTGACTCCTTCGAAAGGACCAGGCGGCAACCCGCTCGGTCCCGATCAGACGGTGGACGTGCTCATCGCTGGTGCTTCATCGCTTGTCCATTGCTCTTCATCTCCTGCGGCGGTCCGCTGGCCGGGTACTACTCCTGCCGGGCGAGTCCGGCGACGTACTGCCGGACCGGCGACGGGTCGAGCGGCACGGGCACCCTGAGGGCCCGGGCGAACGACCGACGCCGCTCTGCGAGTTCGACGCACTCAGGGTCGCGGTGCAACCACGCGCCGCGACCGGGTGCGCGATGACGCGGGTCGGGCACGACGGGCAAGGCGGCAGGCCCGCTGGATGCGATCCGTTCGCGTTCCTCCGCGGGCCTGGGTGCTGCCTTGCCGATCGCGTCCGGCGCCACGACGACGCGGAGCAACTCGGCGGCCACCGCGCGCTGTCGACAACCGATACACGTTCGGATCGGGCCCGAGGGCACGCTCTGACCGGATTCGGCTGCCGTCGACGTGCGGACGACCACGGGTGAGTCTACTCCCCGCCGGCCCTGCTGGCCGAAACGCCCGGACCTCCCGCCGGTGCGCCGGCTGGTGGCGGCTGCGGGCTGGCCGACTCACCTGGACCGCCGACTGGTCCCTCGGCGGGCTCGGCGTCGCTGTGAATGTCGATGCGCCAACCGGTCAGGCGCGCGGCAAGGCGAGCGTTCTGCCCCTCGCGGCCGATCGCGAGCGAGAGCTGGAAATCCGGCACCACTACCCGCACCGACTGGGTTGCCGGGTCGACGACGTGGGTCTCGACGGCGTGTGCCGGGGACAGCGCGTTGCCGACGTAGGTGGCCGGATCGTCGTGGTGGTCGATGATGTCGATCTTCTCACCGTGCAGTTCGGCCACCACGTTGCGCACCCGCTGGCCCATCGGGCCGATGCAGGCGCCCTTGGCATTGAGTCCGGCGACGTCGGTGCGCACCGCGATCTTGCTTCGGTGCCCCGCCTCACGCGCGACACCGACTATCTCGACGCTGCCGTCGGCGATTTCGGGCACCTCGAGCGCGAACAGCTTCCGGACCAGATTGGGGTGGGTGCGGCTGACGGTCACCTGCGGGCCACGCATCCCCCGCACCACCCCGACGACGTAACACTTGAGCCGGGTGCCGTGGGTGTACTGCTCGCCCGGCACCTGCTCGGACTGCGGCAGGATCGCCTCCACCTTGCCGATGTCGACGAGGACCAGCCCACGCTGAGCGGCCTGCGCGTCGGCCTGGATGACGCCGGTGACGATGTCGCCCTCACGGCCGGAGTACTCGCCGAAGGTCTGGTCGTGCTCGGCATCGCGCAACCGCTGCAGGATCACCTGTCGGGCCGTCATCGCAGCCACCCGGCCGAAATCGGTCGGGGTGTCGTCATATTCCTCGAGCAGTTCACCGTCGGCACCGAGATCTTGGGCCCACACGACGACATTGCCGCTCGTGCGGTCGATCACGACGCGGGCGTGCGGCATGGAGTGGGGCGTGTGCTTGTAGGCAGTCAGTAGCGCCGTCTCGAGAGCATCGATGATCGTCTCGAAGGAGATCTCCTTCTCCCGCTCGATGCTGTGCAACGCGGTGATGTCAACCTGGACCACGGCTCAGACCTCCTGTGCGTTGTCGCCGGCTGCAGGAGCCTCGCTCGGGTGGTTGAACTCGACCTCCACGGTGCCGCGACCGAGTTCGTCCCATTGGACCTCGCGCCGCGCCCCGGCCACGTCGAGTGTCACGCCCGACCCGGAGGTATCGACTACCCGAGCGAGGATCGTCTGCCCGGCTACCGGTACGCGCACCAACCTGCCGATGGAGCGCCGCCAGTGGCGCTGCTCGGTCAGCGGCCTGGTGACGCCCGGCGAGCTGACCTCGAGCACGTATGGGCCGGCGGTCGCCCCACCTCCCGGGCCGTCGGCGTCAGACTCGTCGATGGCGGCGGACACGACCCGGCTCACTTCGGCAACCGCATCGAGGTCGATCCCCCCGTCGGCGTCGACGCTCACCCGGACCAGGCTGCGCCGTCCGGCGACCGATACGGAGACGTCCTCGAGGTCATAGCCGGCAGCCGAGACGACAGGACCGAGCAGGCCGAGCAGACGCTCGCGCGTCTGAGCTACGGCCCCGCCGACAGTTTCAGGCGGCATGCTTCGCTCCTGTCCTGCAGTTGTGGGCTACGAGCCTATCCGCTCTGAGACACTTGCTGTGCCATGAACGACTCAGCTCGCGGTCCAGGGCACCCTGAGCCCGCCGCCCCCTCGCGCGGCGTGTCCCGCCGAAGCCTGCTGCTCGGTTCGGTCGGCGTCGTCCTGGCCGCGGGCGGCGGAGTTGCGGTCGGCGCCCTGCGGCCTGTTGCGCGCCGAGAGCCGACCGGGCGCCCGCCGGTCGAGCTGGTCGCGGCACTGCACGCCGAGCGGACCCTGATAGCAGTCATCGACGCGACGACAGGCGGCCGTCCCCGGGTGCGCACGGCGCTGCGTCAGATCCGGGCCGACCACGTCTCCCACCAGATCGTGCTGCAAGCCGCGGTGGATGCCTATCCGCAGTCGCCGCCCGCCACCGTGACCTCGAGTCCCGGGGCGGCTCAGGCGCTCGATGTAGCGGGTTTGCGACGTGCCGAACATCTCGCCTCGGTCCGGGCCGCGACCCTGGCGACTCGGTTGACGGGCACGAACGCCACCCTGCTCGCGAGCATCGCCGCGTGCGAGGCCAGCCACGCTGAGCTGTTCGCATGAGTGAGTTGGCAGATGCCTGGCAGCGGGCTCTAGGCGCGGAACAGCAGGCCGTATTCGGGTACGCGCTCGCAGGCCCGCACCTCCCTGCGGACACCGGTAGCAGCCTGGCTCGCACCTGCCAGAGCGCTCACGAGGCCCTGCGGGACGCGGCGCGCGCTGCCATTTCTGCCGCAGGGGGATCTCCGACGCCACCGCCGGTCGACTACCCGTCCCTGTACCCGGTGCGCGACGCGCGATCTGCGCACCTGCTGGCGATCCGGCTCGAGACGACCTGCGCGTCGGCCTGGCGCTACCTGTACGCCGCGGCCGCCGAGGTCACCGCACCCGCGAGTGCGGCGCGGGCCGGCGCGCAGGCCGCACTCACGGCCAGCGCGGTGCGCGCCACCCAGTGGCGTCTGCGTGTCGACCCGGCCGCCGCTACCGTCGCCTTTCCCGGCATCTGAGCGCTTCTAGCGCCAAGCGTCAACGACCGTCAGGACCTCGGCCAGTCGCTGCACGACGGCGTCGGGGTCGCCGGCGACCGGACCGTGCTGGGCGGCCGGAATGGCGCTGTGCGGGACGAGGATCGCACGCATCCCGACGGATTTGGCACCGTGAATGTCGTCGAAAGGGCGATCGCCCACGAACACCGCATGGGCCGGGTCGCTGACTCCGACGGCGTCGAGCGCGGCCCGGAACGCCTCGGGGTGTGGTTTGGTCCATTCGATGTCGGAGGAGTACACGGCGCCGTCGATTAGACTGAGCACCTGGTCGCGGGCGAAGATCCGCTCGTGCTCGGTACGTGACCAGATCGTGTTGGACAAGATGCCGATGCGGATTCCACGCTCGCGTAGGCCGGCGAAGAGCTGCGGCACGTCAGGGTCCAGCAACGTGTGTGGCTCCCACCATCGGTGGAACGCGGCCAGCATCTCGTCGGTGTGTGCGACCCCGACGGCGGCGAACACTTCGGCGAGGTTCGCGCTGCGATGCTCGTCGCGGCTGCGGATCCACACGGCCTCCTCGGCGGCGTGCAGGCGCGCGGCCAGTTTCTCGTCACTGACCGCGGCGAACCAGGCACCGAGCGGCTGCACAGTGTGCCATGGCGTAAGCGTGCCGCCCCAGTCGAAGATGACCGCCTCGATCAAGGTTGCGCCGCGCGTCAGCTGGGCATCGGGCCGGCCGACAACGGCGTCGAGTGCCGCCGCCACACCCGCCAGCGCCCGTCGCGCATCCGCCAGATATCAGAAATCACGAACAGGCCGCTGCGATCCACACCGTTGACCGTCGCGGTCATGTTCGCCCGGTGCAGTACGACCGCGCAGTCGCCGTCAATGTCGATGAAGCGCTCCTGCACGTCGTAGGAGTGCACGACATAGTCGGGCAGGTTGCTCAGCCAGAGCTCCCGGGGCACCTCGGTGCGGATCGGGTGGACCAACACCAACGCGTAGTGCTCGTCTAGTATCCGGCCGGCGCCATCCTGGTCGCGCTGCGCGATGCACCGTTGAAACTCGGCCATCGCTTTCTCAAGATCATCGCTCATGGACCGATCCTGTCATGCCGCAGTCGCGCCTGAGATCAGGTGACCGACACGGTGGGGGCTCCGGAGGTGACCCCCGCGTCACCCATCTCCTGCGCCATTCGCAGCGCCTCTTCGATGAGCGTCTCGACGATCTGCGATTCGGGGACGGTCTTGATGACCTCGCCCCTGACGAAGATCTGCCCCTTGCCGTTGCCGGACGCGACGCCCAGATCGGCCTCGCGCGCCTCGCCGGGGCCGTTCACGACGCAACCCATGACGGCCACCCGAAGCGGCACAGTCAGCCCTTCCAGGCCGGCGGTCACCTTCTCGGCCAGGGTGTAGACGTCGACCTGCGCCCGCCCGCAGGACGGGCACGACACGATCTCGAGCCGGCGCTGCTTGAGGTTGAGCGATTCCAGGATGGCCAGGGCGACCTTGACCTCTTCGACGGGCGGGGCCGACAGCGAAACCCGAATCGTGTCCCCGATGCCCTGGGCGAGCAGGGCGCCGAACGCGACGGCCGACTTGATCGTGCCCTGGAACGCCGGGCCGGCCTCGGTGACGCCGAGGTGCAACGGGTAGTCGCAGGCCTGCGCGAGTTGCTCGTAGGCACGCACCATCACGACCGGGTCGTTGTGCTTGACCGAGATCTTGAAGTCACGAAAACCGTGCTCTTCGAACAACGCAGCCTCGTTGAGCGCTGACTCGACGAGCGCCTCGGGGGTGGCCTTGCCGTACTTGGCGAGCAGACGCTTGTCGAGCGAGCCCGCGTTGACGCCGATTCGTAAGGAGATGCCGGCATCGGCCGCGGCGCGTGCGATCTCACCGACACGGTCGTCGAACGCTTTGATGTTGCCCGGGTTGACGCGTACCGCGGCGCAGCCTGCATCGATGGCGGCGAAGACGTACTTGGGCTGGAAGTGGATGTCGGCGATCACGGGGATCTGCGACTTGTGCGCTATGGCGGGCAGTGCGTCGGCGTCGTCCTGGGTGGGCACGGCCACCCGCACGATGTCGCAGCCCGTCGCCGTGAGTTCGGCGATCTGCTGCAGCGTGGCGTTGACGTCGGAGGTGAGGGTGGTGGTCATGGACTGCACCGACACCGGGGCATTGCCGCCGACGAGCACCGACCCGACCTTGATCTGGCGCGACGCGCGGCGCGGGGACAGAACCGGTGGCGGGGGCGCCGGCATGCCGAGGGAGACAGTCACGCGTCCAGTATCCGCCGGGCCGTCGGGCACCGCGGCACGCGCTCAGCCATTGCCAAACAAGTTCACCGGTTTCACGATGTCGGCGTACAGGGTCAGCAGCGTCAGCAGGATGAGCACCGACGCGACCGCGTACATCACGGGCAGCATCTGCGCGGTGTCGACGAAGATCTGCGGGCGAACGGGTCGTGCGCCGCCCTCGGGGTCGACGGCGCCGCTCGAGCGTGCCTTGAGCCGGGCGTGCCCGCGCTTGGCCGCTTCGACCATCGCGCCGGCCACATGGCCACCGTCGAGCGGCAGGAGCGGCAGCAGGTTGAAAAGGAACAGCAGCAGGTTGACGCCCGCCAGCAGCCCGATCAACGCGAAAATCTTGTCCTGTACGTCCAGGCGATTGGTCTGGGCCAGATCCCCGCCGAGTCGGCCGATGCCGACGACCCCGATCGCCCCGTTGACATCGCGTGGCTTGCCGTGGAACACCGTGTTCCACACGCTGCCGATCTTCTCCGGATAGCTACCGAGGGCCTGCAGGCCACTGCTGAACTGGCTGATTATCTGTCCGGGGATCTGCGTGAAGCCCAGCGGCCGGTAGTAGTGATGCTCGCCTGGCGAGACTCCGATGTAGCCGGCCGTATGGGTCTTGGTGTCCGAGCCGTCGACCAGTTTGAGATTGCGGACCGGCGTGATCGTCAGCGCGACGTCCTTGCCGTCGCGCAGCACCACCGTCGCCAGCGGCTTTCCCGGCGAAGCCTCGATGATCTTGACGGCCTGCGCCCACGTGCTGATGGGCACGCCGGCCATAGAGACGATCTGGTCCTTGGGATGCAGTCCCGCCTTGATGGCAGGCGAGTTGGGATTCGCGCACGTCCCTTTGACCGCCTGCGGTGAGTTGGCCGGGTAGACGCACTGGCTGATCGTGTCGACCGTGGTCGTCGCGTCGTAGTGCGGCTTGCCCAGGACGCCGAACAGGGCGACGGTCAACACCAGATAGATGACGAGATTCATGCTCGGACCGCCGAGCATGACGATCATCTTCTTGCCGGGGGTGAGCCGGTAGAACTCGCGCGGCCCGTCTCCGGGCTCGATCTCCGAGCGGCTGATCCTGCGGAAGTCCTCGATCGAGGTCGCGAGCCGGCGCGGCCATCGCGAGACCTTGCCGTCGGCTCGTGGCGGCACCATGCCGATCATGCGAATGTAGCCGCCGAGCGGGATGGCCTTGAGCCCGTACTCGGTGTCGCCGCGTTTGCGCGACCACAGGGTCGGGCCGAAGCCCACCATGTATTGGGTGACCTTGACCCCGAACTTCTTGGCCGGGACCAGGTGCCCGATCTCGTGCAGCGCGATCGAGAGCAACAGGCCGACTGCGAAGATGAGCACACCGAGCGCGTAGAGCATCTGGCGGCTCTCCCTTCCAGGCCGATCGGGTCAGGTGCCGCGAGTGGCAAGCGACCGCGCCCGGGCCCGGGCCCACGCCTCGGCGTGTTCGATGTCCTCGACGGTACCTGGGTTCCCGGCGAGAGAGTGCCGCGTGTTCAGCCAGTCGTCCACCACGTCGGCCACAATGTCGACAATCCCGAGGAAACCGACCCGGCCGCTGTGGAACGCGGCCACCATTTCCTCGTTGGCGGCGTTGAACACCGCCGGTGCGCAGCCCCCAGCCGCACCTGCTCGACGGGCCAACTCCACCGCCGGAAACGCGTCGTCGTCCAATGGCTCGAAGGTCCAGTTCTGCGCGGTAGCCCAATCGAGGGCCGGCCCCGCACCGGGCAGGCGGTGCGGCCAATCCAGGGCCAAGGCGATGGGCAGTCGCATGTCCGGTGGCGACGCTTGGGCCAGTGTCGCGCCGTCGATGAACTCGACCATCGAGTGCACCATCGACTGCGGGTGCACTACGACACTGATGCGGTCGTAGGCGATGCCGAAGAGAAGGTGCGCCTCGATCAGCTCGAGGCCCTTGTTCACGAGGGTGGCCGAGTTGGTCGTGACGAGCTGGCCCATGTCCCAGGTCGGGTGGGCGAGCGCCTGCGCGGGGGTGACGTGGTGCAGGTCATCGCGGGAGCGGCCACGGAAGGGGCCGCCGCTGGCGGTCAGGATCAGCCGGTGCACCTCGTCGGCCCCGCCGCCGCGCAGACACTGGGCCAGCGCCGAATGCTCCGAGTCGACCGGGACGAGCTGCCCCGGCCGGGCTCGGCCGGTGACGAGCGGACCGCCCGCGATCAGCGACTCCTTGTTGGCCAGCGCTACCACCGAACCCGCGTCGAGCGTGGCCAGGGTGGCGCGCAGGCCCTGGGCGCCCGCCACGGCGTTGAGCACGACATCGGCTTCGCGGCCTGCTACCTCGACCGTGGCGGACGCTCCGGCCAGGATCTCCGGCAGCGGCACATCGGCGGGCCACCCATCTCGCACCCGAGCCACCAGCTCGTCGCGGAGCTCCGGGCGGCTCACCCCCACGACCTGTACGCGCAGTCTCGTGGCCTGTGCTGCGAGCAACGCGACGTCGTTGCCGCCCGCGCAGATCGCGGTGACCGTGAAGCGGTCCGCAGCGTGCCGCACGACGTCGAGCGCCTGGGTGCCGATCGAGCCCGTCGAGCCGAGGACGATGACGCGCCGCTGACTGCTCACCGAACTATCCCGCCGTCGCGCGCGCGCAGCGCGAGCACCACGACCAGCGGCCACAGGGCCTGCGAAGCGGCCAGTGCCCGCTCACTGAGACCGACCAGTTCCCCGCCGCCGAGTTCAAGGCCCAGCCAGGCGAGCAGGGCTAGCAGTAGCGCCGTGACCATGAGCCCCCAGCGCCGACGCAGGACGGCCGGTCGCGTGCTGCCCGCAGCGAAAACCGGCCACAGGGACAGGGTCGCGAAGCCGACGGCCGCGGCGCCCAGATGCAGGGGCGAGGAACCGTGCTCGGGCTGGGGCGCTGCGGCAACGAGGACCGTGGCCAGTCCGCCGGTGGCCAGCAGCCATCGTCCGCTGCCCTGGGCTGGACGCAGACCGAGTGCAGTGACCGCGTGACACCCCCCGAGGGCGGCCAGGCCCGCTGTCATGATCCACCGGTCTGTGGCGCCGTGGGCGGCGAGCGCGCTGATCGTCTCGCGGACGGCGCTGTAATGAGCAGGCTGGCGGCTCGCTGCGAGCGTCCAGCCGCCGATCAGCGCCACCGGGGCGGCGGCGGCCGACCCCAGCGCCCAGCCCGGCACGTCATGAACTCGGCCGCTCATCTGGCCTGCAGCGAGTCGGGAGTCAGCTCACCGGGCGTGCGGTGGCCCGACAGCGCAAGGGTGAGTTCGAAGTCGGCAAGCAGGCTGCGCAGTACGTGCCGGACGCCGTCCTGGCCACCGTGGGCAAGGCCGTACACCCACGGCCGACCCACGAGAACCGCCCGGGCACCCAGGGCCAGCGCCTTCACGATGTCCGCGCCGGTGCGGATACCGGAGTCGAAGAGCACCTCGACGCGATCTCCCACCGCCTGCGCGATCCCCGGCAAGGCCTCGAGCGAGCCGATGGCCCCGTCGACCTGGCGCCCGCCGTGATTGGACACCACGATCCCCTCGACGCCCGCATCGACGGCGCGGTGCGCGTCCTGGACATGTTGGACCCCCTTGAGCACTACCGGCCCGTCCCAGTGTTCGCGCAGGAAGGCCACGTTGGCCCAGCTGTGATCGGTGCCGGTGAACATCGGCAGCCAGCGCATCAGGGCAGCGGGCAGGTCCTCCGCCGGAGGTTTCGCCAACCCGGCGAGGAAAGCCGGGTCGCGGAAATAGTTCGCCAACCCCTCCCCGGTCAGGAACGGGAGGTAGGCGTTGTCGAGGTCGTGCGGGCGCCAGCCGAGCATCCAGGTGTCGAGGGTGACGACCAGGGTTGAGAAGCCGGCCGCCTGGGCGCGGCCGAGAATGCTCAGGCAGACCTGCTCGTCGTTGGGCCAGTACAGCTGGAACCAACGGGCGCCCGCGCCGCTGGCCGCGGCCACCTCCTCGAGCGAGTAGGACGACACCGTCGACAGGATCATCGGCAGACCGAGTTCGGCGGCGGCCCGGGCGGTCGCCAGCTCACCTTCGGGGTGCACGATCGACTGGACGCCGATGGGCGCCGTGATCACCGGTGCTGACATCGTCGTGCCGAGCACGGTCGTGAACAGATTTCGGCTGCTCGCATCGGTCAACATCCGCGGCACAATCCGCCAGCGATCAAGAGCCTCGCGGTTGGCCCGGGCCGTCGCACCCGAGCCGGCCGACCCGGCCACGTACCAGAACGGGCCCGGTTCCATCCGCTCGCGCGCGGACGCCTCAAGCGCCGAGGTATCAGTCGTGAACGCGGGCCGGGCGCCGCCCACCCCCCGCAGGTAGATCTCGCTGGCGTATCCCGAATGAGCTGCCGTCATGGGCTGATCCTGTTACGCCGGGCGCGTTAAGGCGAGCGCGGGGTCGCACATCGCGCGGTAGCGTCCCCGCCGTGAGCCTGGACGTGGGTGCCCTGCGACTGTTGCCCTACGGCGAGCGTGCGGTGCTGGTCGAGGTCGACGACCCGGGGTCGGTGCTTGCGTTGAGCGCCGCAATAGGCCGCACCGCCGGCGTCTTGGAGGCGGTACCGGCGGCCCGCACCCTGCTCGTGCGCTTCGATCCGCAGGTGACCACCGCCGCCGCCATCGGCCACGCCCTCGAATCGGGTGTCCTCGAACCTCTCGCCGAGGTTCCGCTCGATCCGGTGGTGCTCACGGTTCGCTACGACGGGCCCGACCTGCTGGCCGTCGCAGCCGAGGTCGGCATCAGCGTGCAGGAGTTGGTCGGGCGGCACACGGCCGCCGCCTACCAGGTCGCGTTCTGTGGCTTCGCGCCCGGGTTCGCCTACCTCACGGGACTCGACCCGATGCTTTACGTCGGCCGCCTCGCCGAGCCGCGCACGACCGTGCCACCGGGTTCGGTCGGCGTGGCGGGTGAGTTCACCGGCGTCTACCCACGCTGCTCACCGGGCGGTTGGCGGCTGCTCGGGGCCACCGACGCGTTGCTCTGGGACACCGCCCGAGTGCCGCCGGCACTGCTTGCCCCGGGCACTCCCGTGCGGTTCCGTCCGGCATGATCGAGATCGTCGAGCCAGGGCCGTTCGCCTCGATTCAGGACGGCGGGCGCTTGGGTCAGGCCCGGCTCGGCGTCGCGCGTTCGGGTGCCTTCGACCGCCGGGCGCTGCGGCTGGCCAATCGGCTCGTGGGCAACCAGCCGGACGCAGCGGCCATCGAGATCACCCTTGGCGGGCTCGTCGTCCGAGTTCTCGACGCGGTGACGCTCGCTCTTGGCGGTGCCGTGTGCCCAGGCTTCGGCTGGGGAACCGCGACGACCCTGCGGGCCGGGGCGATCGTGCGCCTGGGCGCGCCAGCCATAGGGCTGCGCAGCTATCTCGCGCTGCGCGGCGGGGTGGGCGCCGCCGAAGAACTCGGCTCGCGCAGCACCGACACCCTCAGCGGGTTGGGGCCGCCGCCGCTGCGCCGCGGCCAGCGGGTGCCGGTCGGCGGGGACGGAGCAGGCGAGATCAGTGGGGCGACGGCGCCTCCGGAGCCGGCGAGCCGGCGGTTGCGACTGAGCCTGGGACCACGGGATGACTGGTTCACGGCGGCAGCGCTGGGCTACCTGACCGGGGCCGGGTGGACGGTGCGTGCCGAGTCCGATCGCGTCGGCATCCGCCTCGACGGCCCGCGCCTGGCCCGGGCCCGCACTGGCGAACTGACCAGTGAGCCCACCTTGCCCGGCGCACTGCAGGTCCCACCCGACGGCCGCCCGATCCTGCTGGGGCCGGATGCGCCGGTCACGGGCGGATACCCGGTGATCGCGGTGGTGCACGACGACGACCTGGACGCCGCGGCGCAGCTTCGACCCGGCGACCCCGTCACGTTCATCCGATGAACGGATTCAGCGCGACCCACACGATCGCGGCCACCGCGGCCGCGGCCGGGATCGTGAGCACCCACGCGAAGATGATGTTGCCGGCCACCCCCCAGCGCACCGCCGAGAAGCGCCGGGTGGCACCGACGCCCATGACGGAGGAGGTGATCACGTGCGTCGTGGATACCGGCAGACCGTACTGTGCGTTTCCGACCATGACGACGCTGGCGATCGTCTGTGCCGCGAAGCCACTCGCAGGTGTCAGCGAGAAGATGCGCCGTCCCAGGGTGCGCATGATCCGCCAGCCGCCCGAGTACGTTCCCGCAGCAATCGCGCCCGCGGCGGCGAGGATCACCCACAGCGGAATCGCGTCGTTGGTACCGAGATGACCTGAGACCACCAGGGTGAGTGCGATGACTCCCATCGTCTTCTGAGCATCCTGGGTGCCATGCCCGAAGGCCATCGTCGCGGCCGACACGATCTGCGCCCATCGGAATCCGCGATTGGCGCGAACCGCGTTTGCTCTGCGGAACGCCCATAACAGGGCGAGCATGAGCAGGTAGCTCACAGTGAAGCCGACCAGCGGCGAGATCACCATCGGCACGACCACCTTGTCGAGCACGCCCTGCCACTTGACCGTTTGGGACGCAGCCAGCGCGGCACCGATCAGGCCACCGATCAGCGCGTGCGAGGACGAGGACGGCAGGCCGAAGTACCAGGTGCCCAGATTCCAGACGATCGCGCCAATGAGCGCAGCCAACACGACCACCAGGCCGTGCACTGCCAGATCATGGGTGTCGTGCTTGGGCTGTTCGATGATCCCCTTGCCGACGGTCGCGGCGACCTTGGTCGAGACCAGCGCACCGAGGACGTTCATGACCGCGGCCATCGCGAGGGCCACTCGCGGGGTGAGCGCCTTGGTCGAGATCGAGGTCGCGATCGCGTTGGCCGAGTCGTGGAAGCCGTTGGTGAAGTCGAAGCCGAGCGCAACGACGACGATGACCACCACGAGGGCAGTGGTGCTCACCGGTTCAGGACTCCTTGACCGCGATTGTCTCGACGGCGTGGGCGACGTGTTCGAGCGCGTCCGCAGCATCCTCCAGGCCGTCGGCGACCTCGCGCAGTTTCACCATCGTCAGCGCGTCATAGTCACCGCTGAACAGCTTGGAGAGCAGCTTGCGGTACACCCGGTCGGCCTCGTTCTCCAGGCGGTTCACCTCGATCCAGTACGGTTCCAGGTCGCGCAGGGTCTTCAGCCGCGACATCGCGTCGGCGGTCTCGTTCGCCGACCGGCGCAGCAAGGTGATCTGCTCGGACATCAGCCCCGGCAGCTTGCCGACGTCGGCGAGCACGATGAAGTCCGCGGCCGCCTCGATCGCATCCACCACGTCGTCGAGCGCGGAGGCGAGGCGGTAGATGTCCTCGCGGTCGAACGGCGTTACGAAGCTGGTGTTCAGTTGGCGCATGATGCGGTGCGTGACCGCGTCATTGGCATGCTCGCGCTCGCGGAGGTCTTTCGCGATCGCCTCCCGGTTCGCGTTCGGGTCGAGCAAGCCGGACAACGACTCGGCGCAGGCGGCAACATTGCGTCCCGCTTCGGTGAACATCGTGTAGAACGCGTTGTCACGGGGGGTCAGGCGGAATGGCACGGCGCTCCTCGCGGTGTGCGGCGGCGGTCAGCGCAGAGGGTATCCATAGGACACGTCCGGGCTGCGCACCACCCGACGCTCAGCTGAAAACGATCGTCTTGTTGCCGAAGACCAGGGTGCGATGCTCGACATGGGCGCGGACGGCTCGAGCCAGAACCACGGTCTCCAGATCGCGCCCCTTCCGGATCAGGTCCTCGATCGAGTCGCGATGCGTAACGGCTGCGATGTCCTGGGCAATTATCGGGCCGTCGTCCAGCTCGGCGGTCGCGTAGTGGGCTGTGGCGCCGATGACCTTGACCCCGCGCTGCCGGGCCTGGGGGTAGGGCTTGGCACCGGCGAAGGCCGGCAGGAACGAGTGGTGGATGTTGATGATTCGCGAAGGGTAGGCAGCGAGCATTGCCGGGCCCAGCACCTGCATGTAGCGCGCCAGCACGACCAGCGCGACATCGTAGGTGTGCAGCAACTCGACCAGCGCCGCCTCCCGCTGTGAGCGGCCCTGCGGCGTGACCGGTACATGGTGAAACGGCACACCGCTGAAGTCGGCGAGCGCGGCATGATCGGCGTGGTTGCTGATCACCACGGCGACCTCGGCGGGCAGTTCCCCCGACCGCCAGCGCCCGAGCAGATCGCCGAGGCAGTGCGCCTGCCGCGACGCGAACAGCGCGATTCTGGGGCGTTCGTCCGGAAGCGGACCCTGACACTCATGCCGAAGCGGGATGCGACCGGAGCGAAGGCCGTCTCGACCTCGGCCCGGTCCGGCCGCGCCCCGGCCAGGTCGAACTCGACGCGCTGGAAGAAGATCCCTGCCTCGCGATCGATGTGCTGCTCGGCGTGCAAGACGTTGCCGCCGCTGGTGAGGACGAACTCGGCGACCGCGTGCACCAGTCCCGGCTGGTCTGCACACGAGATCAGCAGTACGACGCTGTTGATGCTCTCGCTCAGCTCTTGCGCTTGGCGATCCTACGGATGACGAGGAGCGCGGCCAGGGCGCCGGCGCCGCCGATGACTGCTTTGCCCTGCGGTGTCTGGGCCTTGTCCTTCACTGCCTGCTTGGCATTGTTCGCGATTCGCTTGGGATTGGTTTGGAAGATCAGCTGATCGACGGCCACCGCCAGCGACGTACGGGCGTTTTCGATGTCGCGCTGGATCTCATCAACGCTGCGCTCGCCAGCCACGCTGCTCTCCCTTCGCGCGGCCCGACCTGGGCTGCTGTGCCGAGCTTAGTGCCTGCGATCTGGGTGGCGAGTGATCGGTACTTTACCCGCCGTGAGCCAACTCTCGCCTGCCAGATGCCATCCTTGCGCCAGGCACTTGTGGCCGGTCGCCAGGCGCTGCGTGCACACTGTCATCCACCCACCCCACGTATCGTGTCCCCGCGGGGCCGTAGCCCAACGGCAGAGGCAAACGATTTAGGGTCGTTTCAGTGAGGGTTCGAATCCCTCCGGCCCCACCGCGTCGAGCCTCGGTCGCGGAGCCATTGGTGCAGTCCGGTGACGGTCACGTCGCCGGCGCGCAGCGCAGTTCGTGCCCGATGCTGGTGAGGCACTTGCCGTCGGCCAGGCGCCACTGCCAACCGTGCATCTGACAGGTGAGCACGCCGTTCTCGATGTTGGCGAAGCGCTTGAGATCGGCCTTCAGATGCGGGCAGCGGGCCTGCAGCTCCCACCCGTCCAAGATGATCGTCTCGTTGGCCTCGTCAGCGTTTTGCTCGGCGAACCAGCCCTCGGCATAGTTCAGTCGCTCCTCGGACAGGCACTTGAAGAACACGTAGACGAACTCGTTGTACGTCCCGACACGGTGCGCTGAGAACCGGCAGGACAGGAACAGGGAGTTCACCCAGTCGGGCTCGTGCGAATGGATGAGTTGCTCGAGATACGCGCGGCGGGTCCGGAAGCGGTAACGCACCTTCTCGCCTGCGTACCCGCGAACCTCGCGCGCAACGAAGTCCAGGAGTATGTCGACGTCGCCGCGGTCGGCATCCTCGGCGGTGAAGCGCACGCCGCCGTCGATGCCCGCAGCCAGGTGATCTGCCTCTTCCAGCAGCGGCGTGAACCATTCCTGCAGCGCAGCCAGGATATCGATCTCCGGGTGGGCCCAGGTCGTCTTGGCCTCCTCGACCGGAGGCATCCGGCGCGCCTGGTACTGGCGCAGGTAGCTCTCCTTATGGGCGAAAAGCTTCGCTACCTCGTCCTCGGACATCGCGTGCGCGACGGGACAGCCATCGAGCGTCAGGTCCGCGAGTGACCCCGGCAGCAGTAACCGCCCCTCGTCATGCCCTTTCGACGCGAGCCAGTCCAGGTACACCCGTTGGTCGGGGAAGATATTGGACTCGTCACCGAAGATGTCGTTCAATCCCCACAGCTCGTCGTCGAGGAAGCACGGCGGCCCGGCGGTCGGGAATACGTACCGCGCGGAGCATTCCTCGATGTAGCGCAGCGTGCGGTCGAACTGTCGCTTGCGCTTGGAGCGCCCCAACGCCTGCTTGGCCCGGGGCGGCAATTCGTACACCATCGGAAACCAGATCGCGCCGGAGAACTGGACCAGGTAGGCATCGACCGGGCCGAGTTCGGTGAACAGCTCGAGGTCGGAGGGACGCGCGTCGTTCTGGTTCAGCACCCGGTATCGGCCGTCGTACACCCATAGCGAGGAGTCGCCGATCGGGCCGTCCGTCGGCGAGGTCAGCGACTGGATCACCACCTGTAGGCCGTCGATTTCCAGCGGCGAGCTGTTCTCAGGCTTGACGAAGCTGGTGAATCCGATCTCGCGCAGCGCGTCCTCGAGTTCGGTGGTCGCGTAGTCGGGTAACAGCACCGTGGTCTTCTTGCTGATGTGCTTGCGCAGGTGCTCGGGGTCGAAGTGATCGCGGTGCAGATGGCTGACGAACAGATAGTCGGCCTGCCCGACCCGGTCCCAGTCCAGTTGGGAATTGTCTGGGAACGGGAACCAGGACCCGAAGTAGGCAGGGTTGACCCAGGGGTCGGTGAGGATGGTGCCGTGCGCGGTCTCGATGAGCACGCTGGCGTGCCCCAGGCCCGTTATGCGCATGGTTCGTGCGGCTCCTCTGGGCTGATCGTCGGCTCGCCCCAACCGTAACGGCTGCGGCGAGCTCACTGTCCGACGCCCGAACAGTGGATGGCAGGGATCGCCACGGCGCGTACCGCATCGGGTCCCCGCGGTCGATGTGCGGCGGCTGATGCCAGAATCAGGGACGCTACCCAGCACCACGACGACGACAGGAGCCCAAGACGTGGCCTTCCTCGACCCGCATGGCGAGCCGGCCGACCTCGGCGAGCCCGAGAGCTACACCTCGCTTCATCCGGACGAACATCCGACCGACTGGGGCTGGCACGGCGAGTGGGGGCGCGTCGGCCGGCGCGGAGCCTGGGTCGCCACGATCGTCCTACTGCTCATGATCACGGCCACGCACTACAACGATTCCGGCACGGCTTGGCTGATCTTTTTCGCGGTCGGACTCATCGGGTACCAGATTTGGGACATCCGACGTCGCCGGAACGCCTGGCGTCGGTAGTCCATGGTCGATCTCGCCTCGCTCGTGTTCTTCGCCCGTGATGCTCACGCGACGGCCGAGTTCTATCGAGCCCTCGGGATCGATCTGCAGCACGAGGATCACGGTGGCGGCCCACCCACTTCGCCGCCGAGCTCGGCGACTTCCACCTCGCGGTCTATCAGGCCGAACAGGACGACGGCCCCGGGCCGACGTTTCGAGCGGCAGCCAATACGTTTCCCGGCTTCTACGTCGCTTCGCTCGACCACGTGCGAGAACGGTTGCTATCCGGTGGTGCTCGCCTGTTCAGCGACCATCAGGTGCGTCCCTGGGGGTGCCGTGTCGTCGCTGCCGACCCCGACGGGCGTCCGGTCGAGATCAACCAGCGTGGTCACTGCCGGCCTGACCCGTCGGGCGATCACGGCGACTAATTAGGCGCGGGCGGCCTGGCGGGCGCGCAGTCTGTCCCGCTGCTCGACGAATCGGCTCGCCTGCGCGTCCAGCGCCACGAGGAACTCGGCGAGTTCGGTGCGCGCCTGCTCTCCGGCCGGCCCAAGGTCTGAGCGGGTGAAGATCTTCCAGAACCGCAGGACCGGCATGATCACTTCGTCGTGGTGCAGTCGCAGGTCGTAGATGCCGGCCTTGGCGATGATCACCGAGTTGCGGGTGAAGTCGGGCATGCCGGCGCCGGGCATCTGGAAGCCGACCACCTCGTCGCGGATGGCGACCAGCATCGCGTCCGGGTCGCGGTCCAGGGCGGCCGCGCCGAGGTTGCGATAAAAGACCATGTGCAGGTTCTCGTCAGTCGCGATGCGGGCGAGCATCTGCTCGGCCAGTGGACATCCCGTGGCGGCCCCAGTGTTGCGGTGCGAGACGCGCGTGGCCAGCTCCTGGAAGGACACGTAGGCGAGGGCCTGCAGCATCGACTTGTCGCCGGAGTCATAGCCTGCGGCCATGTGCAGCATCCGCAGGCGCTCCAGTTCGACGGGGTCGACGCCGCGCGTCGTGACCAGGTAGTCACGGATCGCGATGGCGTGGCGGCCCTCCTCGGCCGTCCAGCGCCCGACCCACTCGCCCCACGCTCCGTCCCGGCCGAAACGGGTCGCGATCTCGCGGTGGTAGGACGGCAGGTTGTCCTCGGTCATGAGGTTGACGACCATCGCGGTGCGAGCGACGGGGTCGAGCGGCGAGTCCTGCGGCGACCAGTCCTCGCCGCCGAGAAAGGCGAAGTCGCGGCCTCTGCTCCACGGGACGTAGTCGTGGGGATGCCACTCCTTGGCGATACTGAGATGCCGCTCGAGGTTCTCCGCGACGACCGGCTCCAGCTCGTACAGCAGCCGCGCTTGGCCGCCGGTGGCGGCGTCTGCCGATTCGAGCACGGTCATCTCGTTGTCTCCGTCAGTAGCCGAGCGAGCCTACGGTTACGTTACCGTCGGTTGACCGGACGCGTTGCCGCCCTCTCACCTACCGTCCAGTAGGCGCCTGCGCACCGTAAGCGGCCGGTAATTCGCCGTTCGAGTCGCTGGTGCCCCGCGCCGGTAGCGTTTGCCCATGCGATCGCGTCGCGTCCTGGTAATCATCGCCATCCTGGGGGCAGTTGTGCTCGCCGCCGGGCTGGCCTGGTTCCAGCCGTGGAAGTTGTGGATCGACCAACACGTGGACGACACGCTGCCCGCGGTCGCATTGGCTCCAGTGCCCACTTCCAGCGCGGCTCAGAGCAGCGGCGCTTCGCCCGGCGGCCGAGCCACGTCCCCGTCCGCCATCCCCGCGACGAGCACCGCACCGGTCGCGCGGCTGCTGTCGCGCGGCGAGCTGATCAGCCAGGAACATGAGACACACGGCACCGTCAGCGTGGTGCTACAGCCTGATGGCACCCGCGTACTCGCGATCGCGCACCTGGACACCAGCAACGGGCCGGATCTGCACGTGTGGCGGACCGACGCGCCGGTGCGGGCAAGTAGCGACGGATGGCACGTGTTCGACGACGGCAAGTACCTCAGCCTCGGCACGCTCAAGGGCAATGTGGGCAACCAGGTGTATTCGATCCCCAGCAGTGCCGACCTGTCCCGCCTGACGAGCGTGACCATCTGGTGCGCCCGCTTCAACGTGTCCTTCGGCGCGGCGCAATTGGTTCCCGTTCCAGCGGGCTGACTGCGGGCCGCGCCGTCAACTGGTGACGTGGCGCGGGTGCAGGGATCCGGTGAGTCCACCGGCCGCGGATTACGCTCGATGGGGCAGCTACTTCGTCTAATGCGCTCGGAGGGACACGCGTAGTGACCGATGGGGGGGTGCAGTTCCGGACCCTGGGGCCGGTCGAGCTCGTCGTGGACGGCCAGACAGTGCCGCTGGGAGGGCGGAAACAACGCACCCTGCTGGTGCTGCTGCTGCTGTCCGAGGGCCGCGCGGTATCGGCAGAGCGGCTGATCGACGAGTTGTGGGGTGCGCAGCCGCCACCCAGCGCGCACGCGGCCCTGCAGGTGTACGTGTCGGGCCTGCGCAAGTTCCTCGGTTCGCGGCTGCGCCGGGCAGCGGGCGGGTACGCGCTCGACGTCGCGGATGGCGAGCTGGATTCGGCCCGCTTTGCCGCGCTGGTCATCGATGCCGGCACCCAGCTGTTGACCGAGCCCGCGCAGGCTTCCAGTTTGTTGGCCCGAGCGTTGGAGCTGTGGCGCGGCGACGCCCTCGCCGGCGCGGGTGATACGCCCGCCGTCCGCGGCGGGCGGCTGCGGCTCGATGAACAGCGGATGGCGGCGATCGAGGACCGCGTCGGAGCCGACCTGGCCCTGAGCAGGCATGCGCTCGTGCTCGCCGAGCTGGCCGAGCTCGTTGCCGCCAATCCGACGCGGGAACGCCTCGGCGCTCTGTACATGCTCGCCTTGGCACGGTGCGGACGCGCGAGTGAGGCCGCCCACGCCTACCTGCGACTTGCTGAGCACTTGCGCGATCACCTCGGCAGCGAACCGTCGGAAGAAACGGCCGCGCTGGCGGGCGCCATTGCTCGGCGCGATCCCATCATCGACGCGCCGCACACGTCCAACCTGCC
>JBHEMN010000151.1:0-4734 GCA_046262575.1 Jatrophihabitantaceae bacterium | reverse complement strand
TCGTCCACTTCTGCGAGCTGTTCGCCTACCCAGACAGCCTGACGGAGGAGACGACCGAACAGGACGAGGTCCATCGTCTCGACGGCGACTACCTCGACGTCGAGCCGGTGGTGCGCGACGCGGTGGTGCTGGGACTTCCCTTCACTCCGCTGTGTGGACCGGACTGCGCTGGGCTGTGCCCCACTTGTGGGCAGCGGCTCGACGACGTTCCTGCCGACCACGCGCATGACCTGCTCGACCCGCGCTGGGCCGCGCTCGCAGCGTTGACCGATGCTGCGCCGGGCGACCCACACCTCATAGCTGATTCATCCGATCAGCTCGACTAGTCAGGAGTCACCAACGTGGCTGTCCCGAAGCGGAAGATGTCGCGCAGCAACACCCGGGCTCGACGCTCGCAGTGGAAGACCACGGCCCCCACGCTCGTCGCGTGCCCGAACCGCGCCTGCGGGGAGATGAAACTGCCCCACACAGCCTGCGGGACCTGCGGCCAGTACGACGGAAAGCAGGTTCTGACGGTCTGATGATCTCGCGCGCGCCAGGCGCCACCGAGCCCGCCGATCAGAATGACTTGGCCGGTGCGCTCGGGGTCACCGTCGGTTTCGAACTGCTCCAGCGTGCGCTGACGCACCGCTCCTACGCCTACGAGCATGGCGGGTTGCCGCACAACGAGCGGTTGGAGTTCCTCGGGGACGCCGTGCTGGGAGTGGTCGTCACCGACACGCTCTACCGGGCGCACCCGGATCTGTCCGAGGGCAAGCTCGCGAAGCTGCGTGCCTCGGTCGTGAACATGCGCGCGCTGGCCGACATCGCTCGCACAGTAGGCCCGGCCGGCCTCGGCGCGTACGTCCGCTTGGGCCGGGGCGAGGAGGCCACCGGCGGCCGTGACAAGTCGAGCATCCTCGCCGACACCCTCGAGTCGCTGCTCGGCGCGATTTACCTGGAATGCGGCATCGAGGAGGCCGCCCGCGTGATCCATGACCTCTTCGACGACCTGATGGACGGTGCCGCAAATTTGGGGATCGGCCTCGACTGGAAGACCAGCCTCCAGGAGCTCACAGCCGAGCGCGGTCTGGGAGTCCCGGTATACCTGATGAGTTCGACAGGGCCTGACCACGCGAAGATGTTCACGGCTCGCGCGATGATCGCCGGCTACACGTTCGATCCGTGTACGGGGCGAAGTAAGAAGGAAGCCGAACAGGTAGCCGCCGAGACGGCGTGGCGGGCGATCGTCGCCGGCGACGTACAAGTGTCCTGATCGCGCCGTGCCCGAACTGCCCGAGGTCGAAACCGTTCGTGACGGCCTGCAGCGCTGGGTGGTGGGGCGCACGGTCGCCGCTGTCGAGGTGCGTCATCCCCGTGCCGTGCGCCGGCATCTGGGCGGCGGTCCCGACCTGGCAGCCCGCCTCGTGGGTGCCCGTCTCGAAGCGGCCGCGAGGCGCGGCAAGTACCTCTGGTTGCCCCTCGCCGCGCCCCTGGGTGCGATGGACGAGTGCCTGGTCGCCCATCTCGGGATGAGCGGTCAACTGCTGGTGCGCAGGCCGGGGGAGCCGCAGGAGCGGCACCTGCACCTGCGCATTACCTTCATCGACGGGGGCCCTGAACTGCGCTTCGTCGACCAGCGCACTTTCGGCGGACTTCTGCTCGATCAGCTTGTCCCGACCGCAGCCGGTGACACGGTGCCGGCGCAGGTCGCCCACATCGCCCGTGACCCGATTGACCCGTTCTTCGACGACGCGCTGTTTCAGGCGAGGTTGCGCCGGCGCGACTCGGCCGTGAAGCGCGCCCTGCTCGACCAGACGCTCGTGTCGGGCATCGGCAACATCTACGCCGACGAGTCGCTGTGGCGGGCCCGGCTGCACGGACAGCGCCGGGCCCGGACCCTGACCCGTGCCGCCGTGAGCGGACTGCTCGGCCAGGTGCGCGCTGTGTTGAGCGAGGCGTCGGCGGCAGGCGGCACGTCCTTCGACGCGCTGTACGTCGACGTCAACGGCCAGCATGGTTACTTCGAGCGCTCGCTGGCTGTCTACGGCCGCGAGGGGCAGCCGTGCCCGCGGTGCGGCTCGACCGTGCGCCGTGCCGCGTTCATGAACCGGTCCAGCTTCTTCTGCCCGAACTGCCAGCGTCGGCCGCGTGCTGTGATTGAGTAGCACGATTTCATTGACCCCGCCGTTACCTCAGTGCAACCATTGGGTGACCTGACGGGAGCCCGCTCCGCCGGCCACGGTGGCCCAGAAGTCCGCACGAGCGGATCGCTGGCAGCCGGCCGCGTTGCGCCCCGCCCGTCGCGTCCGTAACACAACCTGTCCTACGGTCGGCCGGGATTTAGCTCAAGCTCGCGCGTACCGATCCGGACATCGGGTGAAACTGAAGGGTCGCCACATGGCACGCGCCTTGCTGGGTTACGTCGGTAACAACAACGAGCAGGCTCTGGCTCTGGAGGTAGCCCGGTTGCGTCGCCGGGTGGCCGAGCTCGAGTCAGAATTGGCGCAATTGCGCAACACGGACCACGAGTTCGATCAGGAACTGCACCGAATTTCGGAGACCGCGCCCGCGCTGGCCTAGGGCTCGGGCCCTAACGGTAGGTTTTCCGGGACGATCCGCGCGCCCGCTAGCCGTGGCTTCGACCTGATCCGGGAGATCCGTGCACCTCAAGTCGCTGACGCTGCGAGGTTTCAACTCCTTCGCATCGGCCACGACCTTGCGCTTCGAACCGGGAATCACGGCGGTCGTCGGGCCGAACGGGTCGGGAAAGAGCAATGTCGTCGACGCCATCGCCTGGGTCCTCGGCGAGCAGGGCGCCAAGACGCTGCGCGGCGGCAAGATGGAGGACGTCATCTTCGCCGGCACGGCCGGGCGCCCGCCGCTCGGGCGGGCCGAAGTGACGCTGACGATCGACAACTCCGACAACGCGTTGCCGATCGACTACACCGAGGTCACGATCACCCGCAGGATGTTCAGGGAAGGAACCAGCGAATACGAAATCAACGGCGAGGGTGCTCGCCTGCTGGACATTCAGGAGTTGTTGTCCGATTCCGGCATTGGTCGCGAGATGCACGTCATCGTCGGGCAGGGCCAGCTCGACTCGGTTCTGCAGGCGCGCCCGGAAGATCGCCGCGGGTTCATCGAGGAGGCGGCGGGGGTTCTCAAGCACCGCAAGCGCAAGGAAAAGGCCGTGCGCAAGCTCGACGCGATGCAGGTCAACCTGACCCGCATCGCCGATCTGACCGGTGAACTGCGTCGGCAACTCAAACCGCTCGGCAAGCAGGCCGAGATCGCGCGCCGGGCGGCCGGCGTCCAGGCCGAACTGCGTGATTCCCGGCTGCGGCTGCTCGCCGACGACCTCCTCGCGTTGCGGGTAGAGCTGGATCGCGAGGTCGCCGACGAAGACATGATCCGGGCCCGCCGCGCAGAGGTCGAAGCCCGCGTCGAACACGCTCGCTCCCGCGAGGCCGAGCTCGAGCGCGCGGTTGCCGCCGACGCCCCGCTGGTCGCGGTCACGCAGGAGACCTGGTACCGACTCTCCGCGCTCGAGGAGCTGTTCCGCGCCACCGCGTCGCTGGCCGGCGAGCGGGCCCGCCACCTGGCCGCCGAGCCCGAGGAAATCAGTCCGGGCCGCGACCCCGAGGCGTTGGACGCCGAGGCCCTCGAGGTGCGGGCGCAGGAGGCGCAGCTGCAGATCGCGTTAACCACATCGCGCACCGCACTGGGTGAAGCCGTCGGCACGCGGCAGGAGCTGGAACGCCGCCTGGGGCAAGCGGACCGTGCCCTGGTCGCCAGGGCGCGCGCAGTGGCCGACCGCCGCGAGGGGTTGGCCACGCTGACCGGCCGGGTGAACGTGCTCCGCACCCGCGCCACCGCCGGCGGCGACGAGATCGCGCGACTGTCCAAGGCCGCCGCGCAGGCCCGCGCCCGAGCCACCGACGCCGAGGCCGGGCTGGCCCTTGTACAGGCCGAGGTCGATGGTCTGGACCAGGGCGAACTGAGTCTCGACGAACGGCACGAGGAGGCCGTCGCCGCCTATGAGTCGGTCGAGGCGCGGGTGCGGGAGCTGGCGGTGCGCGAACGGGAGGCAGCGGGCGAACGCGCGACCTGGGCCGCGCGCGCCGACGCGCTGGCCGTCGGGCTCACCCGCAAGGACGGCGCTGGCGCGTTGCTGGCTGCTGGATCCCGCCTGCCCGGCGTTCTCGGCTCGGTCGCGGCCCTGCTGACCGTCCGCCCCGGGTGCGAGACCGCCGTCGCCGCGGCCCTCGGTGCGCAGGCCGACGCAATCGTCGTCGGCTCGATTGACGATGCTGTCGCTGCCCTCGAGGTGCTCAAGGCCGAGGATGCCGGCCGAGCGGGACTGCTGGTCGGCGGTTGGAGTGACGACGCGCAAATGACGCGCCCTCAACTTGCGGACCCGCACGTCTGGGCGGACATGGTCGTAACTGCGCCCGTACACCTGCGACCGGCCGTCGCGCATGCGCTGAGCGGCGTCGCAATCGTCGCTGACCTCAAAGCCGCCCGTGCCCTGATCGAGGCAAACCCAAGGATTGTCGCCGTCACCCGGGGCGGCGATGTCCTGGGGACGCGCTGGTCGGCGGGCGGTTCGGCGTCCGCCCCCAGTGCCATCGAGATCCGCGCCTCAGTCGATGAGGCGCAGGGCAAAGCCGATGAGGCCGCGGCCCGATGTGAGGGCCTGCACGTCCAGTTGACCGAGTCGCGTTCGCGCGCCGAGGCGCTGCGCGGCGACGT
>JBHEMN010000150.1:0-6931 GCA_046262575.1 Jatrophihabitantaceae bacterium | reverse complement strand
GGCCCCTTCGGCGCTTCGTGCAGGGCATCCCGTCGGCGCGGACCAGCCGCTCGCGTATCGCGGCGCTGCAGCACGAGAACGCAGTGCTGCGCGGGCGGATGGCGGCGGCCGAGTCCGACCGCGCGACTCACGCGCAGCTCGCGCGACTGCAACTGGCGGCGACTGCGGGCAGGTACCGGATCCTGCCCGTCCGGGTGATCGCCCTGGGTCCGGGCGAAGGATTCGATTGGACGGTCACGCTGGACGCGGGCACCAGCAGCGGAATCCGTGTCGACCAGACCGTGACCGACGGCGCCGGGCTGGTTGGGCGGGTGCTGCACGCGGACGCCTCGAGCTGTGTGGTCCTGCTCGCAGCTGACCCGGGCGCGGGCGTAGGAGCGCGGGACCTGCGCACCGGCCAGCTCGGGATTGCCACCGGGCGCGGGTCGGCGGGATTCGCCTTCGCCCCGCTGGACCCGAATGCTGTGGTCGAGGTCGGCGACCGGCTGGTCACCGGCCCGGCCGGATCGACCAGCTTCATCGGCGGCCTCGCGGTCGGAACGGTGTCCTCAGTTCGGATTTCCGCCGACGGCACCACGCGAGCCACTGTTCGGCCGGCTGTGTCGCCGACGGGGCTCGACCTCGTCGGCGTGATCCTCGTCGGCGGGCAGCCGCCAACTGCGCGGGCTACCCTCAACCCGTCGGTCCAGGCGCACCGGTGAGGGCCCCGTGAGAACGAGCCGGGTGGCTGCGGCGCTGGCCGCCCTGCTCACCGCAATCCTGCTGCAGGGCACCCTCGTCGGGCCGCTCGCGGGGATGGTCCCGGTCAGCCTGCCGGCGGTGCTCGTGGCCGCGGTGGCCCTCGTCGACGGCCCGGCCACCGGCATGTCCTACGGCTTCACGGTGGGCCTGGTCGCCGACCTCGGCTCGAGCCATCCCGCCGGAGCGTTGGCGCTGAGCTGGGTCGGGCTGGGCATGGTGTGCGGGCTGGCCGCGGACCGGCGCGCGGTACGCGGGGACGCTGCGATCGCGGCCGTTTCGTGCGCGCTGGCTGCTCTGTTTGCGACGTTGCTGTTGGCCGCCGTGCACGCCGGCGGAGCCACCGTTTGGTTGTCGGTGCGCGGCGCGCTGCCGGCCGGGTTGGGCGATGCGCTGTTGGCGCTGGCCGTCATCCCGATCGTGCGGCGCTTGCTGCGCACGGAAGCGCTGCGCGCTCGACCGGCGCTCGCGGAAGACCTCGCCCTCGGTTCCGCGCGTGGCTAGCCCTCCACGCCGCGGCCCCGACGGGCGCCGGCTCGCGGTGATCGCCGTGCTCGTCACGTCGATGGTGCTGACGTTGGGCGGTCGGCTCTACTATGTGCAGCTGCTCGACCCGCACAAGCCGGTGCAGACGGCCGGTCGCCTACACGACGGGACGATCGTCGTGCCCGCCCCGCGCGGCCAAATCGTCGACGCCCGCGGGCGGGTGCTGGTCGACAACACGCCCACGCAGGTGTTGACCGTCAATCGCCAGATTCTGCAGGCACAGCCCGACGAAGGAACCGCGGTGCTGGTGCGACTGGCCGCCCTGCTGAAGACGACGCCCGCGCGGCTGGCCCAGGAGATCACCCCGTGCTCACCGAGGGTGCCAGCGCCGTGCTGGACGGGCCAGCCCTACCAGCCGGTGCCAGTCACCATGCACGCCTCGACCGCGCTCGCGCTCACGGTGAGCGAGCACCGGGAGCAGTTCCCCGGCGTTGCGCTGGACACCGTCACACTGCCGCGCTATCCATGGGGGGCTCTTGCGGCGCACGTGCTGGGCTACTCCGGCGAAGTCACGGCGGCGGACAAGAAGGCCGACGCGGCGCTGACGGACGCCGACACCATCGGACGCAGCGGCCTGCAGGCACAGTACGACTGGGCACTGCGGGGCACCGACGGTAGGCAGGTCCTAAGGCTGAGCCCGCAAGGTTCGGTCACCGGGTACGGGCCCGACGTTGCGGCAGTGCAGGGCCACACCCTCGTGACCAGCATCGACGCCGACGTGCAGAGGCTCGCCGAGACGTCGCTGGCGCAACAGATCGCGGACTCCCGCGCGAAGGGCAGGAAGGCCACCTCCGGAGCGGTGATCGTGATGGATCCCAACACCGGGCGGGTGATCGCAGTCGCGAGCTACCCCACGTATGACCCGCAGCAGTTCATCGGGGGCATCTCCGACACGAACTACGCGGCGCTCACCGCGCCCGGCGCAGGCGATCCGCTGCTCGGGCGGGCCACTGCCGGGCAGTACGCGCCGGGCTCGACGTTCAAGCTGATCACCGCCTCGTCGCTGGTCGCCCACCATGAAATCTCCCTCGATGGCAGCTATGCGTGCCCCGGAGCGCTCACGATCGACGGGCGCGTCAAGACGAACTACGACTCGGAGTCGTTCGGGCGGCCGCTCTCGTTGCAGGACGCCCTCGGATATTCCTGCGACACGTTCTTCTACGCACCGGCCGCGGCGGAGTTCTACGCCGACCAGTCGCGTATCGCCGCCGGGGCAAAGCCGAACGAGTACCTGCAGGCGATGGCTGCGGCGTACGGAGTAGGGCGGGCGCCAGGGATTGACCTGCCGGCCAGCGAACAGGCCTCGGGCAGCTTCGCGGACCGCGAGAGTCGGTTGACCCGCTGGACGGCCAACCACGCCCGGTACTGCAGCGACGCGAAGACGGGCTTCCCCGCCGAACCAGATCCGACGCGACGGGCGTATCGCACCGCCCTGGCAGCGGAGAACTGCACCGACGGCTGGCGGTATCGCGCCGGTGACAACGCCGACATGGCTATCGGGCAGGGGGAGACCACGCTGTCGCCGCTGCAACTCGCCCTCGCCTACTCGGCGATGCTCAACGGCGGGAGGATCTGGGAGCCGACGCTCGGCTGGGCGGTGGTCGACGGGGCCGGCAAGGTCCTGCGGACCATCACCCCGAAGGTGCGCAGGGTGGTCCCGGTGAGCCGCACTGTGCTGGACTACATATCCGACTCGCTCAACTTCAGCCGCGGCTGGGCCGTGTCCGGTGCCTTCGCCTACCTCGACTCTCCGTACCGCGCGCTGATCGGCGGCAAGACCGGCACGGCTGAGGTATTCGGTCACCAGGACACTTCGTGGCTCGCCTCATGGGGCCCGCTCGGCAAGGACGCGAAGGGCAATCCACACGCCAAGTTCGTCGTCGTCGGCATGGTCGAGCAAGCCGGCACGGGCGCCACCGCGGCCGGGCCCATGCTCAAGCGCATCTACGACGGCCTGCTCGGGGTGAACGGTCGCGCGGTCATCCCGAAGTCGAGCCCCCAGACCACCCTGCCGCGGATTGCCGCGCAGATGCGCATCACGTCCGCGCCGCCCCTGCGCCGCCCGGCCGGTCACAGCGATCGGCCGCAGCCCGATGCCACCACCACCCGAAGCACGCGCGCCGGAGCGACCCGATGACTCTGCTGGCGCGTGACCCGCGCGCGCCGTTCGCGCTCACGGCGCCGGTGCTACCGCTCGAGCGCCGGGCGCGAGGCTATGACTGGGTGTTGATCGCGGCGGCACTGTTGCTCTCGCTGACCGGCGCGCTGCTGGTATGGGCGGCGACGCGGGATGCCTTGCGCGCCCAGGGCACCAACCCGCAGGCGTTCCTCTACCGGCACCTGTTCAACCTCGCCGTCGCAGCCGTCCTGATGGCGGTTGCGGCGCAGCTCGACGCTCGGCTGCTACGGCTGTTCGGACCGATCGTGTACGGCGTCAGCCTGCTTGGGCTGCTTGCGGTGTTCGTCGTCGGGTCGACCGTGAACGGTGCGCACGCCTGGATTCGCTTCGGCAGCGGTTTCGAGCTCCAGCCTTCTGAGTTCATGAAGCTGGGCCTGATCGTGGGGATGGCGGTCCTGTTCGCCCAGCGCGGTTGCCAGCGCAGCTCGCGCACCGAGCCTGGGCCAGACCGTGGCGAGGACACCCCGCCTACGACGCTGGACGTGGTGATGGCGATGACGTTGGTCGCGGTGCCGCTGGCGCTGATCATGATGCAACCGGACCTCGGTTCGGCGATGGTGCTGGCGGCGGCGGCGTTCGGCGTCCTGATCGCGGCGGGCGTGCGGGCCCGCTGGACGATCGGCCTGTTGGTGCTGACCGTCGCGGTGGCCGTCCTGGCCGTGAAGGGCGGCCTGCTCGCCGACTACCAGTTGGCGCGCTTCTCCTCGTTCACCCATCCCGGAAGCGACCTTCAGGGCGCGGCCTACAACGTGACGCAGGCGCACATCGCCATCGCGCATGGCGGGTTGTTCGGCACCGGACTCTTCCACGGTCCGCAGACCAGCGGAGGCTTCGTCCCCGAGCAGCGCACCGACTTCGTCTTCTCCGTCGCGGGCGAGGAATGGGGTCTGCTCGGCGGAGCGGGGTTGATCGGGCTGTATGCACTGCTGTGTTGGCGCGGCCTGCGCATCGCTGCCGACGCTGATCGGGCCGGGCGGCTGGTCGCGGTAGGGATTGTCTGCTGGATCGCGTTCCAGGCATTCCAGAACATCGGCATGAACCTCGGGCTGACGCCGGTGACCGGCCTGCCGTTGCCGTTCGTGTCCTACGGCGGCTCGTCGATGTTCGCGCAGGGGCTGGCGATCGGTCTGCTGCACGCCGTGCGCCGCGCGTCAGGCTGAGGGCTGCGGTTGGTCGCCCACGCTCCCGACCGCCGCGCGGCTGACGACCGTCGTGCCCACGCTGGCCGCTACGACCATGGCGAGAGCGAGCAGTAGGACGCCGGTGAGGTGCTGGCTGAGCACGAGCACGCCGGCCAAGGCGGCGACCGCTGGTTCCAGGCTCATCAGCAGGCCGAACGCCGACGCCGTCAGTCGGCGCAGCGCCACAATCTCCAGCGAATAGGGGATCAGGGACGAGAGCACCGCGACGGCCAGCCCGCCCACGAGTACGCCCGGGTGCAGCAGTGCGGTGCCGCCCTGCGCTATGCCCGCAGGGATTACCAGCAGCGTGCCGACGCCGAGGGCGATTGCGAGTCCGTCCAGCGCAGCGAAGGACTTGCCGACCCGTTTGGACAGCAAGATGTATGCCGCCCAGCAGGTGCCCGCGAACAGGGCGAGTACCACGCCCATCAGGCTTACGCCGTGGCGATCGACTCGCAGCGCGAGCAGCGTGACCCCGCCGCCGGCCAGCGTGACCCAGAGGAGGTCCAGGGCCCTTCGGGACCCGGCAACGGCCAGAGCGAGCGGGCCGAGGAACTCGACTGTCACCGCGACCCCCAGCGGTAGGCGGTCCAGCGCCTCGTAGAAGCTCCAGTTCATGCCGCCGAGCACGAGGCCGAACGCGACCGCGGCCCGCAGGTCCGCACGGCTTCTACCCCGCAGGTTGGGCCTACTGATCGCGAGCAGCATGATGGCCGAGAGCGCCAAGCGCAGCAGGACGACACCGCCGGGCCCAGCCTGCGCAAACAGCTTGTTGGCGAACGCCGAGCCGAACTGCACCGACCCGATACTGCCGAGCAGCAACAGTTGCGGAGGCGGCATACGCACACGGCGGATCCTCGCAGAGCCCGCCCCCCATCCTCCGCTTTGCCCCTGTGGGTACCGCTAGCTGGCCCGATCAGTGGTACCCAGGGGTGCAAAGCGGAGGATGGTGGCGGCGAAGCAGCGCCCTGGTGCCACGTAGCATGAGTTCCCGTGCCGATCGAGTCCCTGTTCGCCAGGCTGGAGCCGCTGCTGCCGCGCGTCAGCAAGCCGATCCAGTACGTCGGCGGCGAACTGAACGCCCGGGTGAAGGACTGGGACGGCGCCGCAGTCCGCTGGGCTCTGATGTACCCCGACGCGTACGAGGTGGGCCTGCCCAATCAGGGCATGCAGATCCTGTACGAGGTCATCAACGAGCGCGCGGATGCGCTGGCTGAGCGCACCTACTCGGTGTGGCCCGACCTCGAGGCGCTGATGCGCGAGCACGGCATCGGCCAGTTCACGGTCGACGCGCACCGGCCGGTCGCCGCATTCGACCTGCTCGGCATCTCATTCGCCACCGAACTTGGTTACACCAACATGCTCACGGCGCTGGACCTGGCCGGCATTCCGTTGCCCGCAGCCGAGCGGACTGGCGCCCATCCGATCGTGATCGCCGGCGGCCACGCAGCGTTCAATCCGGAGCCGATCGCCGACTTCATCGACGCCGCGGTGCTCGGTGACGGCGAACAGGTCGTCGGCGCGATCACCGACATCGTCCGCGACTGGAAGGCCGGGGGACGGCCAGGTGGCCGCGACGGCCTGCTCGAGAGCCTGGCCCGCACCGGCGGCGTCTACGTCCCCCGCTGCTACGACGTCAGCTATCTCGGCGACGGTCGCATCGCGGCGATCACGCCCAACCGCGACGGCGTCCCGGAGCGCGTCAGCAAGCACACTGTCATGGACCTCGACGAGTGGCCCTACCCTAAGGCGCCCCTCGTGCCGCTGGCCGAAACCGTGCACGAGCGGATGTCGGTCGAGATCTTCCGCGGTTGCACCCGCGGCTGCCGGTTCTGCCAGGCCGGCATGATCACCCGCCCGGTACGGGAGCGCAGCATCACCGGCATCGGCGCGATGGTCGCCGACGGGCTGGCCGCGACCGGCTTCGAAGAGGTCGGGCTGTTGTCACTGTCCAGCGCCGACCACTCCGAGATCGGGGCCATCGCCAAGGGCTTGGCCGACCGGTACCAGGACGAGAAGGTCTCGCTGTCACTGCCCTCGACCCGCGTCGACGCCTTCAACATCGACCTCGCCAACGAGTTCTCCCGCAACGGCCGCCGGTCGGGACTGACCTTCGCGCCCGAGGGCGGCTCGGAGCGGCTGCGTCGCGTCATCAACAAGATGGTGAGCAAGGACGACCTGATCCGCACCACCTCCACCGCCTACGCGCAGGGTTGGCGGCAGGTGAAGTTGTACTTCATGTGCGGCCTGCCCACCGAGACCGACGACGACGTGCTCGAGATCGCCG
>JBHEMN010000149.1:0-15276 GCA_046262575.1 Jatrophihabitantaceae bacterium | reverse complement strand
CACCCACCTGATGGACGCCACGCCGGTCACCCTCGGCCAGGAGTTCGGCGGCTACGCGGCCCAGGTCGCCCAGTGCGTCGAACGCCTCCAGGCGACGCTGCCCCGGTTGGCCGAGCTGCCTCTCGGCGGCACCGCCGTGGGCACCGGAATCAACGCCCCGGCCGGCTTTGCCGCAGACGTGATCCGACTCGTCGCTGCTGAGACCGGGTTGCCGCTCACCGAGGCCCGCGACCATTTCGAAGCGCAGGGCGCGCGCGACGGGCTCGTCGAGCTGTCCGGCGCGCTGCGCACGATTGCGGTAGGCCTGAACAAGATCAGCAACGACATCCGGTGGATGGGGTCGGGACCGCGCACCGGGCTCGCCGAACTGTTCCTGCCCGATCTGCAGCCCGGATCGTCAATCATGCCGGGCAAGGTCAATCCGGTGCTGTGCGAGGCGGTCTGCCAGGTGGTGGCTCAGGTCATCGGTAACGACGCGGCCGTGGTGTTCGGCGGTGCGGGCGGCAACTTCGAGTTGAACGTGATGCTGCCCGTGATCGCCCGCAACGTGCTCGAGTCGGTGCGGCTGCTCGCGAACGTGTCGCGGGTCTTCGCCGACCAGTGTGTCGCCGGGATCACCGCCAACGAGGAACGGTGCCGCGAATACGCCGAGTCGTCGCCGTCGATCGTCACGCCGCTGAACCACTATCTCGGCTACGACGAGTGCGCCAAGATCGCCAAACAGGCCATCGTCGAGCGCAAGACGATCCGCGAGGTGGTTATCGAGCGCGGGCACGTGCCCAGCATGATCAGCGAGCAGAAACTCGACGAACTGCTCGACGTGCTCGCCATGACCCGGCCCGCCGAATAGCCACGGCTGCTGTCTGCGGCGAAGGCGCTCGGCGCGCTGGCCAGTTGCCTACCCGCCGGGCCGGACATCGCACCCGGCCGACCTTGGCCTCAGGCGTCCACGGCCAGCCGGTAGCCGCGCTTTACCACGGTTTGGACGAGGGTGGCGTCTCCGAGCAGCGCCCGCAACCGGGCGATTGCCGCGTCGACCGCATCGGCTCGCGCGTTCTCACCCTGCAGCACGGTCGCGAGTTCATCCCGGCTGCGGACGTGACCCGGTGCGGAAGCCAGTTCGTGCAGCAAGGCGCGGGGCACCGGCGGCAGGTCGATCAGGGTGGCGTCGACGACGACGGCATGGCCCCGCAGTTCAACGCACCGGCCACGGACCGTGACGGTCCGACCGCACCGGGGCGGCACCTCGTCGACGACCAGGCGGGCCAGGTTGCCCAGCCGAGCGCGGTCGGGCTGCAGCGCCGCAATGCCTGCCCGCTCCAGCGGGGCCGCGCACACCGGTCCGATCGCCAGGGCAACCACGCCGCCGCGCAGGGCGGCGAGCATGGCCTCGCGCCGGCCGGTCCGGTCGCTGACCTCGAGCAGGCCGGCGACCGCCGGCGCGCTGGTTAAGGTCACGGCGTCGACCTCAACCGCGATGATCTGCTCGACGAGGCGCTCGGCAGGGCCGACGTCGTCGGGCAGCGTCCACCGGTAGACCGGCACCGTCATCACGTGGGCGCCGCCCGCGCGAAGTGCATCGACGGCGTCGCGCAGGGGTTCACCATGCAGTTGCACGACGATCCGAGTCCCTCGAAGATCCCGCGCGAGCAGGCGGTCGAGGACCTCGCTCATCGACTCCGATTCCGGCGACCACGCCTCCTTCAGCCCGGCCGCCCGGATCGCGCCGCGCACCTTGGGTCCGCGGGCCACGATCTCGCCGCGGGACAGGTGCTCACGCAGCACCTCGCCCACGCCCCAGCCGTCGGCGGCCTCGAGCCAGCCGCGAAAGCCCACACCAGTCGTCCCGACCACGATGTCGACCGGTGCGGCGAGGATGCCCTCGGTCGCCAAACGCAAGTCGGTGTCATCGGCCAACGGCACGATGCGGATCGTCGGCGCCAGCACGACCCTGGCCCCACGCCGGGTCAGCAAGGCGGCGAGTTCTTCCCGCCGCCGAGCCGCCGTGATTGCGATCGTGTACCCGGCCAGCGCGTCGAGCGGCCGACTCATGCTGCGACCTCGACGCCGCCGTCGACGACCCGCACCGGGTATACGGCGATCCGTACCGCCGGGTCGTCGAGGCATTCGCCCGTGACGAGATCGAACGCCTGCTTGTACATCGGGCCAATGATGACGCTTCGCATGCCCCGGGTGCCAATCAGCCCGCGGGCGAGCACGTTTGCGCCGCTGAACGGGTCGAGGTTGGCGACGGCGTGCACCGCCCCGTCGGCCAAGCGGACGATGGCGAGTTGGCCGGTCGCCAGCAACGCAGCCGCGGGTCGGTCGGGCACCAGCGCGTCGTAGTCACAGACCCGCGACCACAGCGTGGGCGCTGGCGTCACGGGGCACCGATCGACAGCAACGGGCCGCCGATGCGCTCAGCCGCCGTCGCCGGTCGGTGCTGCGCGCGCTCGGGTACGAACACGATGCTCGGGTCGGGGGTGTCCGGCGCGTTGACGAAAGACTGGAATCGCGCCAGCTTGTCCGGGTCAGCCAGCGTGTCGCGCCACTCATCACTGTAGTCGGCGACGTGGCGGGCCATGTCCGCATCGAGTTCCGACCCCAGCCCGCGGGCGTCGTCGACCACCACCTCGCGGACGTGGTCCAACCCGCCATCGAGTGACTCGATCCACGGCGCCGTGCGTTGCAGCCGGTCGGCGCTGCGCACGTAGTACATGAGGAAGCGGTCGATGGTGCGGATCATGGTGGCCTCGTCCAGGTCGCCGGCCAGCAGTTGCGCGTGCCGGGGCGTGAAACCGCCATTGCCCCCCACGTAGAGATTCCAGCCCTGTTCGGTGGCGATGATGCCGAAGTCCTTGCTGCGTGCCTCGGCACATTCGCGGGCGCAGCCGGAGACACCGGCCTTGATCTTGTGCGGTGCCCGCAGGCCTCGGTAGCGCAATTCGAGTTCGACGGCCAAACGTACCGAGTCCTGCACGCCGAACCGGCACCAGGTCTGGCCCACGCATGACTTCACCGTCCGCAGCGCCTTGCCGTAGGCGTGTCCGGACTCGAAGCCCGCATCCACGAGGCGGCGCCAGATCAGGGGCAGCTGCTCAATGCGAGCGCCGAACATATCGATGCGCTGCCCGCCGGTGATCTTCGTGTAGAGACCGAAGTCACGCGCCACCTCGCCGATCTTGATAAGGCCGTCCGGGGTGATCTCGCCGCCGGCGACGCGGGGCACGACCGAATAGCTGCCGTCGCGCTGCAGGTTGGCCAGCAGGTGATCGTTCGTGTCCTGCAGGGCGGCCGTCGTGGGGTCCAGGGGGTGCAGTCCGCGCGCGCCGGCCAGGATGGACGCGGCCGCCGGGCGGCAGATGTCGCACCCGCGGCCACTGCCGTGGCGTTCGAGCAGTTCGGCGAATGTCGCGATCCGCTGAACCCGGATGCGGTCCCACAGTTCCTGCCGGGTGAGGGGGAAGTGCTCGCACAGCGCCGTGCTGACGGTCTCGCCCAGTTTCCTCAACTCCGCGGTAAGCAGCGTCTTCACCGTCGGCACGCAGCTGCCACAGCCGGTCCCGGCGAGCGTCTGAGACTTCAGGCTCGGCAGTGTGCGACAGCCCGCGCCCACTGCTTCGCGGATCGTGCCCGCACACACGTTGTTGCATGAGCAGACCAGCGCAGCAGCAGGAAGCTCGGTGCGGCCCGCCGCCGCAACGGACTCCGCGATCAACCCCATCGGGTCGCCCTCGACCGCAGTGCCCGCCGCCCATTGCGCCCGCAGCAGGGCGAACGCCGACGCGTCACCGACCAAGATGCCGCCGAGGATTCGGCTCGCGTCCGCGGTCACGACGAGCTTCTTGTAGCGCCCACGCACGTGATCGGCCCACACCAGCTCCAGCGCGCCAGCCGTGGTGGCCTGGGCATCGCCGAAGCTGGCGACCTCCACACCGAGCATCTTCAGCTTCGCCGAAGAGTCCAGGTCGGGAACGCTCGCCTGCTCGCCGCCCAGCTGCGCCGCGACGACGTCGGCCATTGCGTAGCCAGGCGCCACCAGCCCGTAACAGGTCCCCTCGACCGCAGCGCACTCGCCGACGGCCCAGACCCGCCGGTCGGCGCTGCGGCAGGTGCGGTCGACCAGCCCCCCGCCGCGCGGTCCGACCGCGAGTCCGCAGTCGCGCGCCAGGGCGTCCTCCGGCCGCACGCCCGCGGCGAACACGACGAGCTGGGCGGTGAGCGCCGACCCGTCGCCGAGTTCGACGCGCAGGTCGGGCAGCGACGACTCGTCCTCGTGGTCACGGGGACGCTGCCGGATGGCCTGCACCGCCGTCCCCAGGTGCAGCTCCAGACCGCGGCCGCGGATCTCGCGCGCCAGCACCGCACCCGCTCCGGCGTCGAGCTGAACCGGCATCAATCGCGGCGCGAACTCGACGACGTGGGTGCGCAATCCCAGCTGCTGCAGGGCGTTTGCCGCCTCCAGCCCGAGCAGGCCACCGCCGACGACGACGCCGACCTCGGCCCGGCCGGCGTCGTCGACCAGCCCCGCCAAGTCGTCGATGGTGCGGAACACCGAGCAGCCCGGCAGGTCGGCGCCCTCGGCCGGCGGCACGAACGGCCGCGAGCCCGAGGCGAACACCAGCGCGTCATAGCCGACCTCGAGGCCGGACTCGGCTCGCACCAATCGCCGCCCGCGGTCGACCGCGGCGACCGGGTCACCGAGGTGCACCCGAACCCGCGGGTCGTCTGTCGGGGCCAGCGCCAGATCCTCGGCAGTGGCGCCGCAGGCGTAGGAGGAAAGGGCGATGCGGTCGTAGGCCGGGTGCCGTTCGGCCGCGAAAACCTCGACTTCCCACAGTGCGGTGAGGCCACGCGCCACCACGCTCTGGACGAGTCGATGACCGACCATCCCGTTGCCGATGACGACGAGCGTGCGGGTGGGCTGCATGGGTCAAACCAAGGCTGGGACGGGCTCGGACTCGGACTCGGCGCCGGAAGCCGGCTGGCTGACCGGAGCTGAATGGGCATTGCCTTCGGCCACCCGGCGCGCACGCGCGCCCATGGCGTAGGGCAGGCCCACGATGAGGGCACCCCCGACGACATTGCCGGGAACGGTGAGCAGCAGGTTGTGGGCCAGCGCCCCCCAGGTCGCGTCGCCGTGCAGTACGGCCAGGCTGAAGATCGTCATGTTCGCGACGGAGTGTTCGAACCCGCTGGCTATGAACGCCAACAGCGCCCAGAACAGCACAATCAGCTTTGCGGCATCACTGCGCGTGCGCATGGCCATCCAGAGGCCGAGACAGACGAGCATGTTGCACAGCACGGCTCGCCAGAACAGCTGGCCGTCGGTGGCGCGCATCTTCGCCGTGACGATCGCCTTGATCAAGGCGTCCCCCGCGGGAGCCTTGCCCTTCACCGCGGCGTCGAGAATGCCGCTGGCATGCACGATCGCGGCGAAGGCCACTGCGCCGACGAGATTGCCGATCAATGAGGCGACGTTGACGAGCAGCGCGTCTCGGCCGCGCACTGTGCCCCGCCGCCACCCGATCAGCATGGTCATGTTGTTGCCGGTGAACAGGTCCGCACCGGCGAACACGACGAGGGTGAGGGCGATTCCGAACACGGCGCCCTGCACGAGTTTGACCGTCGGCGAGGCAGCGGCGGCCAGTGGACCCGCGACGCTGGCGAGCAGCACGACGGCCACTCCGACGTAGGCGCCGGCGAGGGCAGCGGGCGCGGCGTAGCGCAACGGAGTGCGCAGCAGGCGTGCTTTGTCGGCAGCTTGAGCGCTGGCGTCATCGAGCGCGGCATCGATGGGGATGGGCATCTGGTCCTCCGGCATCCGTTCGGATAGGTGGATGCCCACGAACCTAGGCAGCCGACGTTTCGAGCAGGTGTGCACCGATGACCCGCAGGTGACAGTTCGCCGTCGGAGCCCATCGGACGGCTGTGCGGCCCCGGAAACGCCCGCGAAACAACGGATTCAGGGCCCGCAAGCTGGGCCTTCCCTGGGGGTGACTACAGCGGCAGATCCTCGAGCATCTCGGTGACGAGGGCCGCGATCGGCGAACGCTCCGAACGGGTCAGCGTCACATGGGCGAACAGCGGGTGCCCGCGCAGCGCTTCGATCACGGCAGCGATGCCGTCGTGACGGCCGACCCTCAGGTTGTCGCGCTGCGCGACGTCATGGGTGAGCACGACGCGCGAACCCGAGCCGATTCTCGACAGCACCGTCAGTAGCACGTTGCGCTCCAATGACTGCGCCTCGTCGACGATCACGAAGGAATCGTGCAGCGAACGGCCGCGAATGTGGGTCAGCGGCAGCACTTCGAGCATGCCGCGATCCATGATTTCGTCCATCACGTCCGAAGACACGAGCGCACCGAGGGTGTCGAACACGGCCTGTGCCCAGGGCGACATCTTCTCGTTCTCATTGCCGGGCAGGTATCCGAGGTCCTGACCACCCACGGCATACAGAGGCCGGAACACCACGACCCGCTTGTGGGCGCGCCGCTCGAGCACCGCCTCGAGCCCGGCACAGAGCGCCAGCGCCGACTTGCCGGTGCCGGCCCGTCCGCCGAGCGACACGATGCCGACGTCGGGGTCGAGCAGCAGGTCGAGCGCTACCCGCTGCTCGGCGGAGCGGCCGTGCAGGCCGAACGCCTCGCGGTCGCCACGGACCAGGCGCACCTGCTTTTCGGGCGTGACCCGCGCCAGCGCAGAGCCCTTCGCCGAATGCAGCACCAGGCCGGTGTGGCACGGCAGATCTGCTACTTCTGCGAAGTCGGCATGCTCAACCAGCTCGATCGTTTCGCCGACGTACAGGGCGTCGACGGCCGCGCTCGAAACGCCCAGCTCGGCCATTCCTGTCCACGGGCTGGAATCGGCCACCGGGTGCATTCGGTACTCGTCAGCGGGCAGGCCCACCGAGGCCGCCTTGACCCGCAGCCGCATGTCCTTGGTCACCAGCGTGACGTCGCGGCCCTCGGCAGCCAGGTTCAGCGCGACGGCCAGGATGCGAGAGTCGTTGCTGTCGACGCGGAATCCCGCAGGCAGCGTCGAGAGGTCGGAGTGGTTGAGCTCGACGTTGAGCGTGCCGCCGGCGTCGCCGATCGGTATCGGTGCGTCGAGGCGGCCGTGCTTGATGCGCAGTTCGTCGAGCACCCGCAGCGTCTGGCGGGCGAACCAGCCGAGCTCGGGGTGGTGCCGCTTGCCCTCCAGTTCGCTGATGACCACCAGCGGCAGCACCACCTCGTGTTCGGCGAACCGGCCGAGTGCTCCGGGGTCAGAGAGCAGGACGGAGGTGTCGAGCACGAAGGTCCGTAGGCCGGCGCGGTCGATCGGCGACAGCGGGGCAGCAGTCATGAGTCGCTCCAGACAGGGAGTTGACGCGGGCGCGTGCCGCACCCGCCGCGCTCTCGGAGATCCGGTCGATCCCGGCCGGGTGCGCCGCACACCAATGGGGACGTTCCGGTCCCCCAGCTGGTCGCTGCCACCGTTGTCGGGACCTCCCGAGCGGACCGGGTAGGCCGGCCCACCGTCTCGGACGTTACGTCTTGACGGTGTGCGCGCCCGGCAGGCTCGCGGGCGATTGCTGGGACTCAGCAGGTCTTGATCGCGCGAGCAGGTCGTGACAGGCGGTAACCGTGCTCCGGGTCAGCCACCGTATCGACGCTGGCGAGTGCCGTAGTCGCGCAGCGCCCGCAAGAAATCGATTTTGCGGAAGTCCGGCCACAGGGCGTCGCAGAAGTAGAACTCCGAGTGCACCGACTGCCACAGCAGGAAGCCCGAAAGGCGCTGCTCGCCCGACGTGCGGATGACGAGGTCCGGGTCGGGCTGCCCCTTCGTGTAGAGGTGCTCGGCGATGTGGTCGACGTCGATGACCTCGGCCAGTTCCTCGATGGACGTGCCGGCGGCCGCGTGCTCGTGCAGCAGCGAACGCACCGCATCGGCGATCTCGCGACGCCCGCCGTAGCCGACCGCGATGTTCACGGTCAGCCCGTCGCGCTCGGCGGTGCGCTCCTCGGCGGCCTTCAGCGCCTCGGTCGTCGCGGAGGGCAGCAGGTCCAGCGCACCGACGGCCTGGACGCGCCACGGCTTGCCGTCGGCCGACAGCTCCTCGGCCACCCCGGCGATGATGCGCAGCAACGGCTCGAGCTCACCGGCCGGGCGCTGCAGGTTGTCGGTGGACAGCAGCCAGATCGTGACGTGCGCGACGCCGGCCTCGGTGCACCAGCCGAGCAGGTTCGCGATATGTCGCGCGCCGATGACGTGGCCCTGACTCACGTCATCGAAGCCGGCCGCGCGGGCCCACCGGCGGTTACCGTCGATCATGATTGCCACGTGCCGCGGGATCGGCAGGCCATCGAGGTGGGCGCGCAGCCGTCGCTCGTACACGGCGTAGACAGCGTCGCGAACGCTCACCCGGCCAAACCTAGACCCGCCGCGGGAACAGTTCACCCGGTGCGCGACCAGTCGCCGTGGAGGCGCCAACCTACGGTTAGGTAACCTGGCGCCATGACGGCCACCGGACCGGCGCCCGTCAGTCCGGCGGCTGCACTGGCCACGGCGGTCGCGGAATTGAAACCGCGGCTGCGGGGCTGGCTGCACGCATACGCGGCAGCGATCTCGATTGCCTCCGGCGTCGTGCTGGTTGCCGTAGCCGCCGCCTACCGGGGCCGTTCCGCCGGCGCCACCACCGCTATCTATGCGGCCACAGTCACGATGCTGTTCGGCACCTCCGCGCTGTACCACCGCGTCAGCTGGGGCCCGCGGGCGCACGCCCTGATGAAACGGCTCGACCACTCGATGATCTTCGTGTTCATCGCGGGCACCTACACGCCGATCGCGGTGCTCGTGCTGCCCCGGTCCTCCGCGGTCGCGGTGCTCGTCGCCGTGTGGACGGGAGCCATTTTCGGCGTGGTGCTGCAGTCGGTCTGGCCGTCGGCGCCGCCCTGGCTGTCGGTACCGTGCTATGTCGCGCTGGGCTGGGTCGCGGTTTTCGTCATGCCGCAACTGCTGCACAACGCGGGCGTCGCGGCGTTCGTCCTGATCGCGGCAGGCGGGGTTCTCTACACGGCCGGTGGGGTTGTCTACAGCCTCAAGCGGCCCAATCCGCTGCCTGGCGTGTTCGGGTTCCACGAAGTGTTCCACCTCTGCACGCTGGTAGCCGCCGGATGTCACTACGTCGCGATCTGGCTGGCCGTCCTGCGCTAACTGCGCTCGCCCCAGCCCGTCCCGACTCGGACGTGGCACGGCCTTGCCATGCCGCCCAGCAGTCTGTAATGATGTAATGGTTGATTCAAAGTAAGGAGATAATGGAATGCATACATACAGCGACCGCCGGTATCGAACGGGCGGTGAGAGCGGCCACGAGTCCCGCAGCGCGCACAGGCACCACGGCGGTGGCCGGGGTCGCGGGCGCGGATTCGGCCGTCCCGGTGGCTGGCAGCAGGCCGACCTGCCCCCGGCCGACGACGCGGCGGCTTGGCTGACCGGCCGGTTGCCGGGTGACTGGTTCACCGGGGCACCGTCGATCACTGTCGACCGCGAAGAGATCATCGTGACCGGCGAACTGGCCGAGCCCGAGATCGACAAGAGCACTGACAGCGGAGCTGACGAGACCGCGCGCCGAGCGGCCGCACTCGGGCGCATCGGCCGGTTTCGCGAGGACACCCGCGAAAGCCGCATGAAGATCGCCGACGAGGCCGAGAGCCGCTACGGCCGCAAGATCGCCTGGGGCGCGTCGATCGGCGACACCCGCGCGCTGTTCACCCACCTGGCCGTGCCGGTAATGACCCGGTTGCGTCAGGACGAACGGCGGGTGCTGGACACCCTGGTCGACGCCGGGGTGGCCCGGTCACGCTCTGAGGCCCTGTCCTGGTGCGTGAAGCTGGTGGGCGAGCACACCGACGAGTGGTTGGCCAGCCTGCGCGAGGCCATGACGAAGGTCGACGAGGTACGCGCCGAAGGCCCCGGCCTCTAGCGCAGCGCGTGGACGAGGTCTCTAGCGCAGCGCCCGGACGAGGTCTTCGACCGTCGTCACGGGACGATCACAGACCATCCCGCGGCAGACGTACGCCGCAGCGCTGCCCCGCACCAGCTCACGGTTGGCGAGCAGCGGCACCCCGTCGGCGTCGGGCGCACCGCTCACGACGACGGCGCCGGCGGGCCGGTGCCGCCAGGCCGCGTCGGTGAGGTCGCCGCCCCCGGGCTCGCCCACCACGGCCACCTGCGCCGGCCCGGCGACCAGCCCCTCGGCTGCCGCCAGCGCCCAGCCGAGAAACCGCGGCTGGCGCGTGCCGAGGTCGCTGACGATTCGCAGCGCGTCCTCGGCGGCGCGCCGGTGCGCGAAGGAGCCGGTGAGCGCGGCGTAGGTCACCAGCGCGTTGGCCAGCGCGCTTGATCCCGACGGCGTTGCGTTGTCAGTGGGATCCTTGGGGCGGCGCACGAGCCGCTCGGCGTCGTCGCCGGTGTCGAAGAAGCCGCCCGCGCCATCGGCGAACCGGGCGAGCGCGAAGTCGAGCAGGGCGCCGGCCTCCCGCAGCCAGCGTGGATCAGCGTCCGCCTGGTGCAAGGCCAGGAGTCCCTCGGCGAGGTCGCCGTAGTCCTCGGCCACCGCGCGCGCGGCACCGGCCACACCGTCGCGCGAGGTCCGTCGCAACCGCCCGTCGACGACGTGGACCCGCAGGACCAGGTCGGCGCAGTCCCGAGCTGCCTGCAGGTAGCGCGGTTCACCGAGCAGAACGGCGGCCTCGACCAGCCCGGCGATCGCCAGCCCATTCCAGGCGGCGACCACCTTGTCGTCGCGGGCAGGTTGGGGGCGCGTGGCGCGCGCATTGAGCAGCAGGGCACGAAACTCCTGCCATTGCTGGGGATCGCGCGCGTCGTGCCGCAACTGCAGGGTGGAGGCGCCGTGCTCGAACGTCCCTTCGGCCGTGACGGAGAACAGCGCGGCGGCGGCCGTGGCGTCGGCGCCCAGGACGTCGCGCAACTGCTCGGGCGTCCAGGCATACGTCAGGCCCTCGACGCCGTCCGTGTCGGCATCCAGGGCGGAGGCGAACCCGCCTTGCGCCGTGCCCAGGTCACGCAGCAGGAAATCGCCCGTCTCCCGCGCAACGCGGTGCGCCAGCGGCGATTCGGTCAGCCGGAACCAGTGCAGGTACACCCGCAGCAGCAGCGCGTTGTCGTAGAGCATCTTCTCGAAATGTGGCACCACCCACGCCTCGTCGACGGCGTAACGCGCGAACCCGCCCGCCAGCTGGTCGTAGATCCCACCGCGAGCCATGGCGTCCAACGTGCGTCCGGCCATCGCCAGTGCGGCCGGCGCGCCGGTGCGTTCGTGCTGGCGCAGTAGGAACTCGAGCACCATCGACGGTGGAAACTTGGGTGCCCGCCCGAAGCCCCCGTGCGTCTCGTCGAAATGCGGCGCAAGCCGTTCGGCGGCCGCGTCCAGCTCGGAGGCCTGGGGAACCGCGCCCCCGGCAGAGTCGGGGACCGGCGTCGCGATCGCCGAGGCAATCCGCCGACCGGCCGCCAGAACCGCTGCGCGATCGTCGCGCCATAGTTGGACCACTGACAGCAACAGCCGGGTGAACTGATCGCGCGGAAAGAACGTGCCGGCGAAGAACGGGACGGCATCAGGAGTGAGCAGGCACGTCATCGGCCAGCCGCCCTGCCCGGTCAGGGCGGCGGTCGCCTCCATATAGACCGCGTCGACGTCGGGCCGCTCCTCGCGGTCGACCTTGATGCTCACGAAATGCTCGTTGAGCACCGCCGCAACGCTGGCATCCTCGAACGAATCATGGGCCATGACGTGGCACCAGTGGCAGGCCGCGTAGCCGACCGACAACAGCACTGGGACGTCGCGGCGGCGCGCCTCGTCGAACGCCTAGTCACACCACGGCCACCAGTCGACGGGATTCCCGGCGTGCTGTCGCAGATACGGGCTCATCGAGCCCTCGAGGTGGTTCACCGTGACCATGGTGTCAGCCGGGCGCTGCGTGGGGCCATGGGCCGGGCGAGTGTGGTGCTGGCCTCGGCTTGAAATGCGTGCTGATCGTCAGGACCCCATCCGTTCCGCTGAACTGTTGACCATGTGGAGCGTGCCGACTCCCGTGGCCGGCGCGGACGCAGCGGCGCCGGTGAGGTGCCGGAGGTCGTCGAAGATCCGCTGGGTATCCTTTGCGAATCCGCGAGCGGCGAGTATCCCGTCCGGGCGAACGAGCGCGAAGCCGCCGGATGCGCTTGCGAGTCCATCGACGATGTCGACGAGTCCGGCGTACGAGCCGAGGCCGGCCGAGTCGAGCTCGCTGCGCACGTCGGGTCCCGCCACGATCAGCACATGGCGCCCGCTGCCGAGCAGCTGGTGCAGCCGGGCCGGTCCTTCGTGGGTTCCGACCTCGACGTCCGGCACCCGTTCGCCGGGCTTGGGCCCGGGTCCCCGACCATCGGGGCGGATGAGCGGGCTCGTCGGGTAGCCGATCGAGACTTGTGAGAGCCGGCGGGCGGCGCGGCGCTGCACCAGCGGCACGCTGGTGGCGGCCGGTACGAGGACGTCGCGCACCGCGCGCTTGACCGGATGGCGCATGGTCGACCAGCTGAAGATCTTGTCGGTGAACCCGAGCGTGTTCACGGCGACGGGCAGGCGTTCCGTTTCGTAGGTGTCGAGGAGGCGGTCGGGGGCGCGGCCGCCCGCGACCAGGGCCAGCTTCCAGGCCAGGTTCGCGGCGTCCATCATTCCGGTGTTCATCCCCTGGCCGCCGGCGGGCGAGTGGATGTGCGCCGCGTCCCCGGCCAGCAGCACGCGGCCGCGTCGGAACGCTGTCGTCGACCGCAGCTGGCTCCGGAAGCACGCCATCCACCCCGGATCCGAGACGGTGATACGCCGGGGTGCGCGTTGCTCGACCTGCTGTTGGATTTCCTCGAACGTCGCGGGCCTGCCGCCGCGGTCGCCCGCATTGGGGAGCACCACGCGCCAGCGGTGCCGCCCCATGGGGAGGCAGACGAGGATCCGGCCGCCCGGGCGGACGAAGATGTGTGTCTCGTCGTCGTTGCCGGCTCCGTCGAGGCTGACATCGGCCAGCAGGAAGTCCTGCGGGTAGGGCTGCCCAAGGAAAGCCAGGCCGAGTTCCTGCCGCACCTGGCTGTGCGCGCCGTCGCAGCCGACTAGGTAATCGGCGCGGATCTCGGTCTCCCGCCCCGCGGCGTCGCGAAGCGTTGCCTCGACGGCGTCATCGCGTTCGGAGACCCGGACCAGCTCGGTGCGCTGTTCGACGGTGCCGCCGAGCCAGTCCAGGCGGGTCCGCAGCAGCCGCTCGGTCTCGGACTGGGCGAGATTCAGGATGAACCCATGCCGCGAGCCGTTGCGGGACATGTCCAGGTTGAGCACGGTCCGGTTACCGGCATACATGCGAAAGCGCCGCACGCGGTGGCCGTGCTCGATAAAGGTGTCCGCAAGGTGCATGGCGTCGAGGAGCTCGAGGGTGCGCGCGTGTACCGAGACCGCTCGGCTCTCCCGGGCGGGTCCGTCGCTCTTGTCGACGATGCGGGTCTGGATGCCGCGGGCCAGCAGCTGGGCGGCGAGCACCAGACCGGTCGGGCCGGCTCCGACGACCAACACCTGGCAATCCGCAGAAGAGGTAGTTGTCATGCCGGCAAGACTGGACCGGCCAGGCGTGGGCAGGCGTCTGAAAAACTACGTAGTCGCTACGTATTTCCCGGCAGCAGGCCCTCCTGATGGGCCCATGCCGCAAGCTGGGTGCGGTTGCCGAACGCTAGCTTCGACAGGGCATGGTCCACGTGTACCTCGACCGTCCGCACCGAGAGGTAGAGGCGGCTGGCGATCTCCCGGTTGGTCAGTCCGCGGGCCACCAGCGCGACGACCTCCGATTCGCGGCGAGTCAGCCCTGATCGTGTGCTCGAGTCCGTGCGGTGCTCCGGCTGCTCGTCGAAGCCGAGTGCGATGGCCTCGTCGAGCGGCAGTCGGCGGCCCTCGTCATAGAGCCTCGCCGCGGCGGCGCCGACGCTCGCACGCGCCGGCGCCAGCCACCCGTCGAGGTAAATGCGTATCTGCAGAGGTCGATACGTGTGGTTGACCTCTTCATACGCCGCAGCAGCGCCGGCCAGCTTCAGCGCCGTCCGCGGGCGGCCGTCCTTCGCGGCGAGCCCTGCCAGCGCGCTCAGCGCGACCGGTATCGCGAATCGATCGCCGATGTCCACGACCGCGGGCACAGCTCGCGTGAGCGCCGCACGGGCACCTGGGAGATCGCCCATCTCGATGCGTGCCACACCGAGCAGCTGCCTCGCGCGCGCGCCAATGGCCGGGATGCCGAGTGCGTCCGATAGCTCGGCGCTGCGCTCCAGCGACTGAGCCGCGAGTTCGACCTTGCCCTGCCAGAACTGCGGCAGCGCCGCGAACCAGAGGCCGACCGCGAGACCGGCTTCGTCGCCGATGGCGGCCTGCAGCTCCATCGCCCGCGCGATGTCTGAGCTACCGCCGGTGACATCACCCGTCTTCACCAGCCTGCTGCGCCCGCGGAAGAACAGCGCCGTCGCCTCGCCTGCCGGGTCGCGGGCGGCGCGAGCGTGTGCGACGGTGCGATCGAGCAAGGCCTTCGCTGCGGCGGCATCGCCCTGGTCGGTCGCGAGCCAGGCCACGCCATTCATCCCGTGGATCCACTCCGGGTCGTCGTCCGATACCAGCTCGAGTAGCTCCCCGACTCGCTGCCGGCCCTCCGAGAAGTACCCGCGCGCGGACCAGAAGGCGGTGAGCCGGTTGGCCAGCTGCAGCGCGGCCGTCGGGTAGGCATTCCGATACCAGTCCAGGGCGGCCCGGAAGTTGTCGTGCTCGAGCTCGATCAGGTCCAGCCCCTCTCTGGCAGGCCAGAAGGGAGGCAGTGCGAGATCGGCCGCCACCTGCCTGAACTGGACCGCGTGCGCCTCGTGGACAGCGGCGGCCTCGACCATGTCGGCCAGTCGTTCGGACGCGAACTCGCGCACCGTCTCGAGCATCGTGTAGCGCGGCGCCGCGCCCGACTGCACCGCCAAGCGCAGCAGACTGTGATCGACGAGCTCTTGAAGTGCGTCGAGCAGCGGGACGCCGAGTGCCATCCCGCTCGCGCAAATGGCCTCGATGCTCTCCAGGCCGATACCGCCCCGGAACACCGAGCAGGCCGCCAACAGCCGGCGTGCCCCTTCGCTCAAGAGGTCGTAGCTCCAGGCGATCGTGGCGCGCAGGGTCTGCTGCCTATCTGGTGCGTCCCGGCTGGCACTCACCAGCAGGCCGAGGGAGTG
>JBHEMN010000148.1:0-3347 GCA_046262575.1 Jatrophihabitantaceae bacterium | reverse complement strand
CCCGGATGCCTTCCAGCATCTCCAGCACGGCGCTGTTGGCGCCGCCGTGCAGCGGGCCGAAGAGCGCGTTGATGCCGGCCGACACCGAGGCGAACAGGTTGGCCTGGGACGAGCCGACCAGCCGTACCGTCGAGGTGGAGCAGTTCTGCTCGTGGTCGGCGTGCAGGATGAACAACAGGTCCAGCGCGCGGACGATCATGGGGTCGGGCTCGTACGGCTCAGCCGGAAACCCGAACGTCATGCGCAGGAAGTTCTCGACCAGGCCCAGCGAGTTGTCGGGATAGAGGAAGGGTTGGCCGACCGTCTTCTTGTAGGCGTAGGCAGCGATGGTCGGCAGCTTGGCCAGCAGTCGGATCGTGGAGATCTCGACCTGCTCGTCGTCGTGCGGGTCCAGGCTGTCCTGGTAGAAGGTCGACAGCGCGCTCACCGCCGAGGACAGCACCGGCATGGGGTGCGCGTCGCGGGGGAACCCGTCGAAGAACCGTTTCAGGTCCTCGTGCAGCAGGGTGTGGATCCGGATCTTGCCCTCGAACTGCGCTAGCTGTTCGGCGGTGGGCAGATCGCCGTAGATCAGCAGGTAACTGACCTCGAGAAAGGACGAGCCGGCGGCGAGTTCGTCGATCGGGTAGCCGCGGTAGCGCAGGATTCCGGCATCCCCGTCGATGTAGGTGATAGCCGAGGTGCACGAAGCCGTGTTGGCGAAGCCGGGGTCGTAGGTGACCGAACCGGTGCCCGACAGGAGCTTGCCGATATCGATGCCGGGAGGACCTTCGGTGGCATCGGCCACCCGCATCTGCACAACGTCGCCTCCGGGCATCCGAAGCTCGGCGGCTTCCCTTCCTGCGGCTTGCGACATCGACGGATTTCCCGCGGCCCTTATTTCTCGGCGGAGGCCGGTTGAGGCAACAGTCCGTGCATCTTCTGTACGCCGTGAATCTCGACCATCGACGGTTGGGCGACGCCCTTCTCGACCATGAGTCGCGCACTGTGGGCCACGAGGTCAGCGGTCACCCCGAAGCGGCGGGCGAGATCTCCGAATGTCGGTGGGCGGGTGTCGGCGCTCATGCCCCGAAGGACCTTCAAGATCTGCTGTTCGAGGTCCATCGGCATGTCTTCAAGAGTAGTCCCGTTGGGCGCCTTGGAAATGCACCGACCCCCTGGGGCGGTGCGTTGCACCGCTCAGGCGACGTCGAACGCGACCGGATGGCGTGACCGCAGCGGAGCGCCCAGTTCGTGCAGGTGCCGAAGCGCGGCGGCGTACGAGCCAAACAAGCCGGTCTCGGTGTAGTGAATCTGGTGGTCTTGGCAATACGCGCGCACCAGCCGCTGCGCCTTGCGCAAGCTCGGCCGCGGCATGTTCGGGAACAGGTGATGCTCGATCTGGTAGTTCAATCCACCGAGCAGCAAGTCAGTGAACCAGCCTCCGCGCACGTTGCGGGAGGTCAGGACCTGTCGGCGCAGGAAGTCGAGGTCACTCCTGGCGGGAAATGTCGGCATGCCCTTGTGGTTCGGGGCGAACGAACAACCCATGTAGAGGCCGAAGACGCCCTGGTGAATCGCGACGAACACCAGCGCCTTGACCGGCGATAGTACGAGCAGGACACCGCCGATGTAGACAGCGATGTGGACGGCGAACAGGCCGATCTCCAGTCGGCGATAGCGGCGGGTGCGCTCAGTTCTCAGCGCGCCGACGCTCGCAACGTGCAGGTTGAGGCCTTCGAGCGTGAGGAGTGGGAAGAATAACCAGGCCTGGTGACGGGCGATGAAGCGGCCGAGCGCACCGGTGCGCTTGGCGACCTGGTTGGTGGTAAAGGCGAGCACCCCATCGCCGATGTCGGGATCCTCATCCTCGTGGTTGGGATGCGAGTGGTGCCGGTTGTGCTTGTCGACCCACCAGCCGTAGCTGAGGCCCACGAGCAGGTCACCGGCCACAATGCCGATCGCGTCGTTCTTGCGCTTGGCGCGAAACACCTGCTGATGCCCGCCGTCATGGCCCAGGAACGCGACCTGGGTGAACAGGATGCCCAGGACGGCAGCGACGATCGTCTGATACCAGGAGTCGCCGACCGCGACGAAGGCCCACCAGCCGGCCGCGAATAGGGCCAGGGTGATCAGGATGCGTGCTGCGTAGTTGCCCCGGCGGCGCTCGAGCAACTTGGCGTCGCGCACCTGCCGGCAGAGTCCGGAGAAGTCGCTGCCCCGGTTCAGGACTGCCGCAACCGTCACACGATCCTCCACGTCGCCGACCTTCGCGGGTACGACCGCCGGACCTAGCTAGCATTACCGATCGACCCGGAAATTGCCAAGTCGACCGGCGTGTTATGGTTTCGCTGGTTGTCAGCAAATCTTCCTCCACGTCACGACGCGCAGGATCTTGCCGCGCGCATATCGTCTTTCTCGACATCGACGTGAGACTGGCATTTACGCATCGACCCGAGGCCCGCGTCCTGTGGCGCCTCGACTGCCTCATCAAGGAGACACCGCATGACGCAAGGCACCGTGAAGTGGTTCAACAGCGAGAAGGGCTTCGGCTTCATCGCTCCCGATGGCGGCGGCGACGACGTCTTCGTTCACTTCTCCGCTATCGGCGGCGACGGCTACAAGAGCCTCGACGACAACCAGCGGGTGGAGTTTGACACCACTCAAGGCCAGAAGGGTCCGCAGGCGGAGAACGTCCGGCCGGTCTGAGTCCCCAGCGCTAACGCAGCCCCGGCCGCATTCGGCCGGGGCTGTCGCGTGCAGTCGGACCCCGGACGCTCACCGTCGCCGAACCGGCGGCCATGCCTAGTCTTGGGTCAGCAGGTTGGGAAACCTCACCAGTCGGGCATGATCAGCGCGATCTCGCTGCAGCAGTCAGTGATCTCGCTCAGCACCGACTCCAGGTGGCAGCCGTCGAAACACTGTGACGGCCGATCTGAATGTTTAGGTCGAACATTCCTGGTCCCGCGCCCGGGCGCATTTGCCGAACCGTCTAATTCGCATGCAACGCGGATACTAGATGCCATTCGGCTCAACTCTGGTGCCAGTCCATCAGCCCGCGCTGCCCAGACACGCCGGGGGGCCGCGACGGCATACGTCGCGGCCCCCCGGCAGTGCGGGTACTGCTACAGGGCCACCGTCGACATGAAGACGTCCTCGTCGGGACCGAGCCCGCTGACGTTACGGGTGTCAGCCCAGACCGCATGGACGATGTTCGATCCGGGCGCGCTCGACGCGGCGATGCTGGAGTAGTCGCCGAGGAACCCGCGTTGCGTGGTGTTCGCCTGCGGGCTGGGGTAATCCTGGCCGTCACTCAGTGGCACGTAGCTAGCGAATGACCCCCCGTCCGGACGAGCGCGCAGCCCGTA
>JBHEMN010000147.1:0-10023 GCA_046262575.1 Jatrophihabitantaceae bacterium | reverse complement strand
AGCGTCGACAGCTCGTCGCTGGCGTCCAGGTCGCGCGCGTGCTTCTCATCGAGCGCCACCGTCGTCATCGCCCGAGTCCTTCGAGTGCCCGGCCGAGGAACGTCTCGGCGTTGCCGTGCAGGATCTTCGTGCGGGCCTGGGCGTCCAGGAACGCGCTGCCACGCACCACCGAGCCGGCCGGGCGCTCGCCCAGCGGGTACGGGTAGTCGCTGCCGACGAGCACCCGGTCGGCGCCGAGCGTGTCGACCACAAGTCGCAACGCCCGCTCGTCGAACACGACAGAGTCGACGTAGAAGCGGCCCAGGTAGTGCGACGGCGGGTGCTGCGAGGTGCCGACGACGTCGTTGCGTTCGCGCCAGGCGTTGTCCATGCGCCCGATCCAGAATGCGAACGACCCGCCACCGTGGGCGAAGCAGATGCGCAGGTGCTCACCCACCTTGTCCAGGACACCGCCGAGTATCAGGGCCAGGATCGACAGGTGCGTCTCAGCGGGCATACCAGCCAGCCACTGCCCCATCCAGCGGGCCAACCGCGGCGACGTAGGCATGTCCCACGGATGCACGAACACCGGCGCGCCGAGCGATGCGGCGTGCTGCAGGAACGTCGCGATGCCCTCGTCGTCGAGGTCACGGTCGCCGATGTGGTTGCCGATCTCCACTCCGACGTGCCCGGCCGCAAGGCAGCGCTCGAGTTCGGCGCACGCGGCGTCGGTGTCCTGGAGCGGCACCTGACAGAAGGGCAGCAGTCGGCCCGGTGCGGGTGCGCAGATCTCCAGCGCGAGGTCGTTGAACATGCGGGCCAGCCGGGTCGCCTCCGCCGGGGCCCGGTGGTAGCCGAAGAACGCCGGAGTCGGCGAGACGACCTGGGCAGCCACTGCGTCCGCGTCCATGTCGGCCAAGCGGCGCTCGGCGTCCCAGCAGTTGCTCTGCACCCGCCGGAACTCCCGGGAACCGAACATGATCATCGCGTCGGTTTCGGACTCGACGCGCAGCCACGGCGCGTCCGCGCCGTCGAGTTCGGGCCAACCACCCGGAACGTAATGGGTGTGGACGTCGATAGCGCAATCCTCCGGTCGCACCGCGCCGGCTCAGCCCTTGCCCGGGTGCACGGTGCCGCACTGCGCGCAGGTGCGGGCCCGCTCGTCGGCGTAGAAGGCCGTGAACACCGGCGGCAGGTCGGCGACGATGTCGCGCACCTGCAACTCGACCTCGTGCACCAGCGCGTTGCAGTCTGGGCAGTACCACTGGAACTTCTCCAACGTTCCCTCTTCACGGATCCGTTCGATGACCAGGCCTACCGAGCCCTCGCCGGGGCGCTGCGGAGAGTGTGGAGTGTCGCCCGGAAGCAGCCACGTCTCGCCCTCGTGGATGTGGACGGTCTGCGGCCCGTCGGGCGTCATCAGGTCGACGTGGATGTCGCCCCGGAACTGGTAGAACCACTCCTCGTACGGGTCGACGTGGAAGTCGGTGCGCGCGTTGGGGCCGCCCACGATCTGCACGATGAAATCCTTGCCGACCATCATCGTCTTGTTGCCTACCGGCGGCTTGAGCAGGTGCTGGTTGTCGCTGATCCACTGCGGGAAGTTGATCGGCGGCGCAATCGCAGTCATGGCAGGACCTCCGTTCGGTTGGGGACGTGGGCGAGCGCTTGGATCTCGATGAGCAGGTGCGGATGCGGCAGTTGGTGCACTGCCACCGTCGTGCGCGCCGGCCCGCTCTCGTCGAAGTACTCGGCGTACACGTCGTTGTAGCCGCCGAAGTCGTTCATCGAGACCAGATAGACGGTCAGCTGGACGAGATCGGCCAATCCGGCACCGACGTCGCGCAGGAGGTCGCGGATGTTTTCGATCACCGCGCGCGTCTGCTCGCGGATGTCGAGTGCCGTTGTGCCCAGCTCGTCGACGGCCGCCCCGGCGATGCTGTTGTCGGGCCGGCGGGCCGACGTGCCGGAGACGTAGACGAATTCGCCGGCCACCTTGACGTGCGGGAACGGACCCCGGGGCTGGGCCGACCCGGCGACGACGCGTGCCCTGCTCATAGCTGCACGCACACGTTGGTGGGCTCGGTGTAGAAGTCCAAGGAGTGCGTGCCCCCCTCGCGGCCGATGCCGGACAGGCCCACGCCGCCGAACGGGGAGCGCAGATCACGCAGGAACCAGGTGTTGACCCACGACATGCCGACGTTCATTCGCTGCGCCACCCGGTGCCCGCAAGCCAGGTTCGTCGTCCAGACCGACGCAGCCAGCCCGTACTCGGTGTCGTTGGCCAAGGCGATGGCCTCGTCCTCGGTGTCGAACGCAACGAGCGCCGCGACTGGGCCGAAGATCTCCTCGCGCAGCGGACGGTCGGCGTTGGTCAGACCGCTCCACAGCGTCGGCTCGATCCATGAGCCGCCATCGAGTCCGGCGCCCAGAGTGGGGACACCTCCGCCGACGAGGGTCTTCGCGCCGGCCTCCTCAGCCAGCCGGTAGTACCGGAGCACCTTGTCGCGGTGTTGCGCCGAAATCAGCGGCCCCGTGGTCGTCCTAGGGTCGGCCGGTCGGCCGAGGCGCAGGTCGCGAGCCCGCTGCGCCAGCCCGTCTGCGATCTCGTCGAAGATCGGCCGCTGCACGTATATCCGCTCGGTGCACAGGCACACCTGGCCGGTGTTGGCGAACACGGAACGAGTCAGCCCGGCCAGCGTCTCGTCGATGTCAGCGTCGGCAAACACCAGCGCGGCGTTCTTGCCGCCGAGTTCGAAGGACACCGGGCGCACGCGCGGCGCGACGGCGGCCATAATGCCTGCACCCGTCCCCGTCGACCCGGTGAACGTGACGCCGTCGATGCCGGGATGGGCGACGAGGAACTCACCGGCCGAGCCCCGCCCGAACCCGTGCACGACGTTGTAGACACCGGGGGGCACACCGGCTTCATCGAGCACCTCGGCCAACAACGTCGCCGTAGAGGGCGTCTGCTCGCTGGGCTTGACGACTACAGCGTTGCCGCAGGCCAGCGCGGGCGCGACCTTCCACGTCAGCAGCAGCAACGGCAGGTTCCACGGCACGATCACCGCCACGACGCCGAGTGGCTTGCGCACCGCGTAGTTCAGCGCCTGCCGGCCGTTGGCCAGGTCGGTCATGAACGACGGCTGCCCGGCGGCGGCAGCGGTGTCGGCAAACGAGCGGAAGTTCGCGACGGCGCGCGCCACGTCGAGTTCCCGGGCCTGAGCCAGGGGTTTGCCGGTGTCGGCGACTTCGGCTGCGACGAAGTCCTCGAACCGGTCCTCGATGCGGTCGGCCACCGTCCGCAGCAGCGCCGTGCGTTGCCCGACGGTGGTTGCGCCCCAGGCGCCGTCCAGCGCGTTGCGCGCGGCCCGGACGGCCCGGTCGACCAGCGCCGAGTCGGCCTCGTGCACCCGGGCGCTGATGCTGCCGTCGACGGGATCGATCTTGTCGAAGCGCCCGGCGTCGTCGGCTTCGACGAAGTCGCCGGCGACGAAGTTACGGATGGTGCGCGGGCTCATCGAATTAAGATATGCCCTACCCGTTGAGCGCTCAGGCGGTCACTCGCAACTTCTGCAGACGTTCGGGCTTCGGCCAGCGCACGTCCGTTGCCCAGCCGAGCTTCTCGAACAGCCATATCACCCGGGCCGACTCGTCGATCTGAGCGCGCAGCACCCCATGGCGCGCGGAGGTGGGATCTGCGTGGTGCATGTTGTGCCAGCTCTCCCCGAAGCTCACAATCGCCAGCGGCCAGAAGTTGGCGCTCTTGTCGCGCACCGCGAACGGCCGCTCGCCGATCGCGTGGCAGATTGAGTTGATCGACCAGGTGACGTGGTGCAGTACGAAGATGCGCACCAGGCCCGCCCAGAAGAACGCCGACAGGGCACCGGCCCACGACCAGGTGATCAGCCCGCCCAGCAGGGCGGGGGCGGCCAGCGAGACGGCGGCCCACAGCGGGAAGAGCCGGTCGACGCGAGTGATGTCCTTATCGCGCATCAGGTCGGGCGTGAACCTCTCGCGGTTGGTGTGCTCGACGTCGAACAGCCAACCGATGTGGGCGAAGGCCAGCCCCTTCATCAGCGCGGGAACCGTCTCTCCGTAACGCCACGGGGAGTGCGGGTCGCCCTCCTTGTCGCTGAAGGCATGGTGGCGGCGATGGTCGGCTACCCAGCGGATTACCGGCCCCTGGATCGCCAGGCTGCCGGCGACGGCCAGTGCGGTGCGCAGTGGCCGGTTGGCCTTGAAGGAGCTGTGCGTGAACAGCCGGTGATAGCCGACGGTGATGCCGAGCCCGGAAGCGATGTAGAACGCCAGGAACAGCACCAGGTCGGTCCATCCGAGACCCCAGCCCCAGGCCACCGGGATGGCGGACGCGAACGCCAGGAACGGCAGGATCACGATGGCGTACAGCGCGAACTGCTCGCCACGCTTCTTCGTGCCTTCGAATACCGGCTTGGCCCCTGAGACGGGCCGTTCATCGAGCAGAGTCATGTGGTTGTCCTCCTGCGCAGGCCCGATTCAGCGGGCCGCGTCCGTGAAAACTATTCGTGCCCAGCGGGCTCGGTGGATCCCCGGCCCCGGTTACGCAAGCGTAACTTACGCAAGCGTAGGTGCCAAGGTCCGACCCGGCCAGCAGCGCTCCCACTCGCTCCAACGCTGCGCGGGCCGGCGGACCACGCGCCGGTAGGCTGGCCCGCGTCGGTGGGGGATGGGGTAATCGGCAGCCCGCCAGCCTTTGGTGCTGTGCAGTCTCGGTTCGAGTCCGAGTCCCCCAGCCACCGTCATGTCACCCGAAAGGTCTCGTTGTCGTGACCGAGCCACCCGTCCCCACCACCGGCGGCATGCCCAGCGCAGATTCAGGCGCCGCCGACGTCACCGTCGTCGTCCTCGCCGCGGGCGAGGGCACCCGGATGAAGTCCTCGACCGCCAAGGTGCTGCACGCCTTCGCCGGCCGCTCGCTGCTCGGTCATGTGCTGGCGGCCGCGCTACCGCTGGCCGCGCAGCGCACGGTGGTCGTCGTAGGGCACGGCCGCGACGAGGTCACCGCCCACCTCGCCGACATATCCCCGGCCTCTCGCGCTGTCGTTCAGGAGCAGCAACGCGGCACCGGCCACGCGGTGCAGGTCGCATTGGCGGCAGTACCCGACGACACGTCGGGCACGGTCGTAGTACTGCCCGGTGACGCACCGCTGCTGCGCGCCGAGACCCTCACCGCGCTGCTGTCCGCGCACCGCCGGTCCGGAGCAGCGGCCACGTTGGTCACCAGCGTCGTCGGCGATCCCACTGGGTACGGGCGGGTGATCCGCAGCGCCGACGGCAGGGTCGATCGCGTCGTCGAACACGCGGACGCCTCGCCCGACGAGCTAGCCGTCGCCGAAGTGTCGGCACTCATCTACGCCTTCGACCACTCCGTCCTGCGCGACGCGGTCGGTCGGCTGAGGACCGACAATGCCCAGGGTGAGCAGTACCTGCCTGACGTGGTGGCACTGCTCGTCGCGGACGGCCGCTCGGTGGGTGCGGTAGCCGTAGATCCGGTCGAGACGGCCGGCGTCAACGACCGGGTGCAGCTGGGCGCCGCGCATCGTGCCTACAACGCGCGGCTGCTCGACCAGCACATGCGCGCCGGGATCACGGTCGTCGATCCGACCACGACGTGGGTCGACGCGAGCGTCGTTCTCGCCCCCGATGTCACGCTGTTGCCCGGCGTCGACCTGCACGGCGCCACTCAAGTGGCCGAAGGCGCCACGATCGGCCCTCAGGTCACCCTGATCGACACCACCGTCGGCGCGCGCGCCCACCTGGACCGGACAGTCGCGCACGGCGCGGCGATCGGTCCGGACGTCACGATCGGGCCGTTCGCCTACCTGCGCCCAGGCACGGTTCTCGCGGACGGCGTGCACATCGGCACATACGTCGAGATCAAGAACAGCGAGATCGGCACGGCGACGAAGGTGCCGCACCTGTCCTATGTCGGCGACGCCACTATCGGCGCGCACGCCAACATCGGGGCGGCCACCGTCTTTGTCAACTACGACGGCGTGGCCAAGCACCGCAGCGTCATCGGCGATCACGCCCGCACCGGCGCCGACAACATGTTCGTCGCCCCCGTGACGGTCGGTGCGGGCGCATACACCGCGGCCGGCGCCGTTATCACCGAGGACGTACCGCCCGGGGCGCTGGGCCGATCGAGTGCCCGCCAACAGAACGTGGCAGGCTGGGTAGCGGAGCGGCGCCCAGGCACCGCTGCCGCCGAAGCAGCCGAAGCAGCCGAAGCAGCCGATCCCGTCGGGCCGAGCGAGGAGCGAGGTGAGCGATGAGCGTGATTTCGGTAGCCGGGCGCAAGAGCCTGATGCTGTTCTCCGGGCGGGCCTATCCGGAGCTAGCCGACGAGATAGCGGCCTACATCGGCGTCACGGTCACCGACACCACCGCGCGCGAGTTTGCCAACGGTGAGACGTTCATCAAGTCCAACGAGTCGGTGCGGGGCTCGGACGCCTTCGTCATCCAGAGCTACACGACGCCGATAAACCAGTGGGTGATGGAGAGCCTGATCCTGGTCGACTCGCTCAAGCGGGCCTCGGCCAAACGGATCACGGTCGTCGCCCCGTTCTATCCCTACGCTCGCCAGGACAAGAAGCACCGTGGCCGCGAGCCGATCTCCGCCCGGCTGATCGCCGACCTGTTCAAGACCGCGGGCGCCGACCGGTTGATGGCCGTCGACCTGCACACCGCGCAGATTCAGGGTTTCTTCGACGGCCCGGTCGACCACCTTTTCGCGCAGCCGCTGCTTGCTGATCACGTCAAGGCGAACTACGCCGACGAGGACATCGTCGTCGTCTCCCCGGACACCGGCCGGGTGCGTGCCGCCGAGCAGTGGGCCGACGAGCTGGGCGGCCTCGACATCGCGTTCGTGCACAAGACCCGCGACCTGGATGCAGCCAACGAGGTGGTTGCCAACCGCGTGGTCGGTGAGGTCGCCGGCAAGTGCTGCCTGCTGATCGACGACATGATCGACACCGGCGGCTCGATCACCAAGGCCGCCGACCTGTTGTTCGACAGCGGAGCCACCGACGTCGTGATCGCGGCCACCCACGGCATCTTCTCGCCGCCGGCCATCGACCGGCTCAAGAACAGCCGGGTCCGAGAGGTGATCGTGACAAATACGCTGCCGGTCCGCCGGGAGCAGGACTTCGACAAGCTGACGGTGCTGTCCATCGCGCCCCTGCTGGCACAGGCGATCAGGGCGGTGTTCGAGGACGGATCAGTGACCAGCCTGTTCGCAGGACGCAGCTGAGCCGGCCGCTCGGGCCAGCGGGTGTACGAGCCGACTAGCTGCTCACCGGCCGCGTTGCCAGGCTGGTTTGCGCTTGCCGAGGAATGCGCTCATCCCCTCGACGGCGTCCGGCAGCTGGCTCGCGGCTGCCATCACCTCGACGGCGTATGCGTACGCCTTGGGCTGATCCAGGTCGACCTGCGCGTAGAACGCCTGCTTGCCCAGACCCTTGCTCTCGGCGCTGCCGCGGGTGACCCGCTAGAGCATGTCCTGCACAGCCGAACCGAGCTGGGCGTCGGGCACCACGCGGTTGATCAAACCCCAGTCCGCCGCCGTCTCGGCGTCCACCACGTCACCGGACAGCGCCATCTCCAACGCGCGCTTGCGCCCGATGCACCGGGCGACGGCTACCGACGGAGTGTGACAGAACCAGCCCCCCTTGCCGCCGGGCAGGCAGAAACCGGCCGACTGCGCCGCAACTGCGAGGTCCGCACTGGCCACGAGCTGGCACCCGGCCGCCGTCGCGAGAGCGTGCACCTGAGCCACAACCGGCTGGGGGATCTGCTGCATCAAGGTCATCAGTTCGGTGCAGGTCCACAACAACGATCGGACCGTGGCGTGGTCGCCGTCCACGACATCGGCAAAGTCATGGCCGGCGGAAAAGACCGGCCCGTTCGCAGCGAGGACGACGCCGAGGGCATCGCTGGCCCCGACCTCGGTGAACGCCCGGATCAGGTCGTGCAAGTGCGCACGGGACAAGGCGTTACGTTTGGCGGGGTCGTTCATGGTGATGGTCGCGAAGTCTCCGGAACGTTCGAGCAGGACGTGTGCGTACTCAGTCATGAAACGAGTGTGCCCCCCTCGGGACGCGGACCGGAAGGGCGACCCTGTCAGCGGGCGGTCCGCGAGGCCGCGATGCGGGCGAATGCGGTGATGTCGAGCGTCTCGCCGCGGGCGGTCGGCTCGATGTCCGCCGCCAGCAGCGCCTGCACGGCCGCCGCCGGCGAACCGGCCCAGCTGGCCAGCGCCGAGCGCAGCATCTTGCGCCGCTGGGCGAAGGCCGCGTCGATGACGGCAAAGACCTCAGCGCGCGCGACGGCCACTGCGGGGGCCGGATGCCGGACCAGCCGCACGAGCCCGGAGTCGACGTTCGGCACCGGCCAGAACACCGCACGAGGGACGGCTCCGGCCCGCGAGGCGCGGGCATACCAGGCGATCTTGACACTGGGTACGCCGTAGATCTTCGACCCGGGCCCCGCCGCCAGGCGATCGGCCACCTCGGCCTGAACGAGGACCAGGCCCGTTCGCAGCGAGGGCAGCGTCTCGAGCAGGCGCAGCACAACGGGCACGGCGACGTTGTACGGGAGGTTTGCCACCAGCGCGCTCGGCACCGCACCGGGCACCGAACCCACTCGCATCGCGTCGGCGGTGACGACGGTCAGCGGTGCGTCCGGCAGGTGCGCCTGGACTGTGCGCGGCAGGGCGTCGGCGAGGATCGGGTCGATTTCGACGGCGGTGACGGCATGACCTGCGGCGAGCAGGCCCAAGGTGAGCGAACCAAGCCCGGGACCGACTTCGAGCACAACGTCGTCGGGGGCGAGCTCGGCCGTACGCACGATGCGACGGATCGTGTTGGCGTCGTGCAGGAAGTTCTGCCCGAGCGCCTTCCTGGGCCGAAAATTGAGTTCAGCCGCCAACGTCCTGATCTCAGCCGGGCCGAGCAGCACCGAACTCACGGCGCCGAGTCTGTCAGAACGCGGCTGCGACACGGCAATGTGCGAACGCTCGCATACGGGCAGCGCGCTACTCGCCCCGTCCCCCGCCGGCGAGCTCGACGACGATGTCCAGCTGGCCCAGGTGACGCGCGTACTCCTGGATCAGGTGCAACAGGATGCGCTCCAGGCTCGCCGGGTCGGCGCCATCCCAACGCGGACCGGGCTGGCCGACCCGGGTCAGGTCGTTGCCTTCGATGATGGCCCGGCTCCGGGCAGCCTGCGCGCGAAGTGCCGCGATCAGGTCTTGCAAGGTGTCCTCTGCTGCGACGTGCCAACGCTCGCCGCGGTTGTCACCCCAGGGATCGGCGATCCGGCGGCCCGCGAAGCCCCATTCGAGCCAGCGCAGCTCGACGTAGGTCAGATGTTTGAGCAACTCGATCGGGGTCCAGCCTGACGGCACTCGACTCTTCCGTTGCTCATCCGACGGCAGGCTCACGATCTTGCTGACGAGACGGGAGCGGAAGTAATCGAGGTAGCCGAGAAATACTTCGGCTCGCGATTCCAGCGGAACGGTCGGAGCAGGAAAGGGCACGTCCACCCGACAACCATCCCACCGAGGTTCAATGCAGCTGACGCCTGTCCCGACCGGTCGCCAGCGACGATGCTCGGTCAGGATGGGCGAGTCGGATACTTCGCCCGTAGCCAGCGGGCGGTAAGCGGGTCGATGATGCGCCATGGTCCGGTCTTGTTGATCGGGCGTTCGACAAGTGCCCGGTCGGTGAGTGAGGCCGCGGCTGTTTGCGCCGACGGTTTCGCAAGGTTCAGATCCCGCAGCGCCCGGCTGGACAGCGGACTGCCGTACTCGGCGATCGCTCGCAAGGTCTTGGTCTCTGCGGTCGGCAGCACGTCGAGCATGGCCACTATTTCCGCTCCGACAGCGGTCAGCGCGTCGGCCACCACCTCGGCGGCAACGTCATCCGGGACCGCGGGTTCCGGTGTTGCCCGTTGCCAGAGCAGGTGTGCGAGCAACATCGCCCGCTGCGGATGACCCTCGGC